>JBEVFK010000163.1:0-25099 GCA_040512325.1 Mycobacterium sp.
CCACGATGGAAGACCTCGAGGAGACCGCGCAGTTCGTCGAGAAGGCCGGCCGCAGAGCGGTCATCGCCCAGGCCGACGTGCGCGATGCGAATCAGCTCAAAGAGGCGCTGGACAACGGCGTCGCCGAACTCGGTGGGCTCCACATCGTCGTCGCCCAGGCGGGCATCGCCGCCATGAAGGGCGCCCCGCCGATGCAGGCGTGGACCGACGGCATCAACACCAACCTGGTAGGCACCATCAACGCCATCCAGGTGGCGCTGCCGCACCTGAAAGAGGGCGCGTCCATCATCGCGACCGCCTCGGCCGCCGCCCTGATGGACGCGTCGAAGAAGGACAATCCCGGCAGCGACCCCGGCGGCATGGGGTACATGACCTCCAAGCGCCTCATCTCGCAGTACGTTCACGATCTGGCCACCCAGCTCGCGGTACGGGGCATGCGCGCCAACGTCATTCACCCGACCAACTGCAACACCGACATGTTGCAGAGCACCCCGATGTACCAGTCGTTCCGGCCCGATCTGGAGAACCCCACCCGGGCCGATGCCGAGCTCGCCTTCGGCGTCCAGCAGGCGATGCGGGTGCCCTTCATCGAGCCCGAGGACGTCAGTAACGCGGTGCTGTGGCTGGCCTCCGACGAGTCCCGATTCGTCACCGGCATGCAGTTGCGCGTCGACGCAGGCGGCTACCTCAAGTGGTACGACTACCACGTCTAGATCTCTTGCCACACACCATGTTCAGGTTCGGAAGGAAGTGCTGATGAAGGTTTGGGTCGACGGCGCCAAGTGCCAGGGACACACCTTGTGCTCGATGATCGCCCCCGATTCCTTCGAGCTCGACGATGTTGACGGCCACGCCTCGGCGGTCAACGAGGTGGTTCCGGAAGGCGAGCAGGATGCCGTCCGCGAGGCCGCTCAGTCCTGTCCCGAACAGGCCATCATCCTCGAATAGCGGCGTCGCTATGTCTGGCACCATCACGCAACAAAACTAGGAGACACGCCGTGAGCATCGACGACGTCGCCACCGACGACGCCCGCAAGAAGAACACCTTTCACTTCGACCGGCACACCCCCGAGTATCGCGAACAGTTCGGCGACATCACCGAGGAGATGCACGCCAAGTGCCCGGTGGCCTGGACTGACGTCTACGAGGGGCACTGGGTTGCCGCAGGCAGCAAAGAGGTATTCGAGCTCGCCCGCTGCCCGGCGATATCGAACGACCACGACCTGAACGGCGAGCGAAAGGGCTACCAGGGCATCACCATTCCCAAGGCCCAACGTGCCACGATCGTGCGCGGCGGCATCCTGGAGATGGACGAGCCCGACCACAGCATTTACCGCGGCGCGCTCAACCCGTACCTCTCCCCCGCGGCGATCAAGCGGTGGCAGCCCTTCGTCGACGAGATCGTGCGAGCGGCGCTGGACGAGAAGATCGAATCTGGGCGTATCGACTTCGTCGACGACCTGGCCAATATCGTGCCCGCGGTGCTCACCCTGGCGATGCTGGGGATCGACCTGAAGAAGTGGCCGGTCTACAGCGAACCGGCGCACCTTTCGGTGTCCACACCGGAACACTCCCCCGACGCGCCGCGGGTCGCCGAGATGAGCAGGCAGATGGGCATCGATCTGCTGACTGCCATGTTCGCGATGAAGGAGAACCCGCGCCCGGGGATGATCAACGCGCTGCTGGAACTGCGCATCGACGGCGAACCCGCGCCCGACCTCGAGATCGTGGGCAACCTGGGCCTGATCATCGGTGGCGGTTTCGACACCACCACCGCGCTGACCGCACACTCCCTGGAGTGGCTGTCGGAGAATCCCGATCAACGCGAGTTGCTCAGCCGCGAACGCGACACTCTGCTCAACCCGGCCACCGAGGAATTCCTGCGCTACTACACCCCGGCGCCCGGCGATGGCCGCACCTTCGCCGAGGACGTCGAAGTGGAAGGCACCCAGTTCAAGGAGGGCGAGCGACTCTGGCTCTCCTGGGCGATGGCCAATCGCGACCCAGCGGTGTTCGAAGAGCCGAACAAGATCATCCTGGACCGAAAAGGCAACCGGCACTTCAGCTTCGGAATCGGTGTGCACCGCTGCGTGGGCTCCAACGTGGCCCGCACGGTCTTCAAGTCCATGCTGACCGCCGTGCTCGACCGGATGCCGGACTACAAATGCGACCCCGAGGGGACCGAGCACTACGAGACCATCGGCGTCATCCAGGGCATGAAACACCTGCCCGCGACGTTCACGCCGGGCAAACGTCTGGGGCTGAACCTCGAGGACACACTGGACCAGCTCCAGCGCATCTGCAATGAGCAGGAGCTCGCACGCCCCATCACGGAGCGCAAAGAATCCGCTGTCATCGACTGGTGACCGATGCGGGGTTGGGGGCACCTCCCGCTTGCGGGGGCGGAACGAGCCCCGCTGAGGAACCAGTCAATCCAGCAGCGACTGGTGACCGATGCGGGGTTGGGGGCACCTCCCGCTTGCGGGAGCGGAACGAGCCCCGCTGAGCCCTACGCGCATTTACGGCGTCTGTTTCGCCGGTACTTCCAATCGCGAAGGCCGAAGGCTTCGATGACCCGGTACACGATGAAGCTCGGACTGTGTTCTGCGACTACACGTAAGTCATTCCAGCCCTGCCGCTCGATCATCTCGTAGCGACCGATGTCGGTGACGTACGTTGGCCGCTCGCGGCGGTGATGGTCGCCTTCGTAGTCGAGGCCGACCATCGGCTCGTCCCAACCCATGTCAATGAAGGCGACTCGAGACCCCTCGCTGACTCTGATCTGGGTGCGGGGGCGCGGCAGCCCGGCGTCGATCAGTATCAGCCGGAGCTCACTTTCCTTCGGAGATTCGGAGCCGGCGTCCATCAGATGGATTGCGGTGGCCGCGCGGGCGACGCCCCGTGCTCCTGAGTACCGCTGGGCCAGCTCGAGAATCGGATCGCGTTGGACCTCGACGGCGCGAGCCAGGTCATCGAGATGAATCACTGCCGCGTCACGCTTGAGGTAGCGACCCAGGTCAAGAGCCGTGCGGACTCCGCTGGTCACCAGCATGCCATCACGGACCACAATCTCATCTGCCTCGATACGCTCGTTCCTGGCGACGATGCCTGCCGGTGGACGACCACAGCCGTACACCAGCTCGATGGGTGCCTGCTCCGACACCCACTCCGCTCCGTGCAGTGCGGCGGCGGCCTGTCCTGCGATGATCGCGCGACGACCTGACCACATCCAGGCTCCGAGAGTGCGTATACGCAGGGTCAGCCGCTGGCCCTTGAGGACGTGGACATCAGGGAAAATGGGTCGGTAGTTCCATCTGAGCTGACCGCGGGTGAGGACACCAGTGGCGAGGGCTTCGGAACCTATGATCGGCGATTGCATGGCCCGGACAATGAACGCGCGGCCTGACACATCAGCCAATCAGCAGGGGAACCGCCTGATCACCTGTGGACGAACAGCCATCTGTGCAATCTCGGACACCGAGGTCCCAGACTGCAGCCAGGGCTGCACCAGGGCCCGCAGCCGCAGCCGTGGCTGCAATCTGGGAAACCGAGCCGCGAGATTGCAGGCAGGGCTGCGCCGCAGCCGCAGCCTCAGCCTCAGCCTCAACCTCAGCCTCAACCGCAGCCTGAGTGAACCTAGCTGCGCGGCAGGCCCAATACCTGAGTGGCGATGATGTTGCGCTGCACCTCGGAAGTCCCGCCGGCAATGGTCCCGCCGAAGCTGCGGGCATACCGTTCGAACCAGCTGCCCGACAGATAGTCGAGGTCATAGGGGGCGTACGGCGATGTCGTCGCAGGATGCAGCAATCCGTCGGAACCCGCTGCGGCCAAGGCATATTCGGACGCTTCGCGCTCGGCCTCGGAGCCCAGGACCTTCAGCAGACCGATGGCACCCAGGTCGTCCTCGCCACGGGCGGCACCCGCGATGGCAGCCGAGCCGATCAGCTGCAGCGCCTGGCGGTCCATCAACAGCGTGGCGTAGCGGTCGCGGTCCAGCTCCGTGGTGGGGCGGAAATCCCGGATCAGATTGTGCAGTCGGTCGGCGAACTGGATCCACATCATCGTCCGCTCGTGCCCGAGGGCACCGTTGGCCACTTTCCAGCCGTTGTTGAGTGGCCCGACAAGGTTCTCCTTGGGCACCCGCACGTCGGTGAAGAAAACCTCGTTGAAATCCAGATCGTCGTGATGGCAGATGGTCGCAAACGGCCGCCGGACCAGACCTTCGCTCTCGGTGGGGATGAGCAGGACGCTGATCCCCTTGTGTTTGGGCACATCCGGGTCGGTGCGCACCAACGTCAGCAGCACGTCGGCATCGTGGGCGCCGGAGGTCCAGACCTTCTGACCGTTGACCACGAAGTCGTCGCCGTCTTCGACAGCCTTGGTGCGCAACGAGGCCAGATCAGACCCGGAGCTCGGTTCGCTCATCCCGACCGACGCCGTCATCTCCGCACGCAGGATCGGCACCGCCCAGCGCTGCTTCTGTTCCTCGGTGCCGAACGACAGGATGGACGCGGCGACGATGCCCACACCCTGCGGGTTGAAGCTGTGATAGATCCGCCGCCGGGACAGTTCTTCCTGGTGGACGTACTGCTGCACCACCGAGGCGTTGCGGCCACCGTATTCCGGCGGATTTCCCGGCAGCAGCCAGCCGTGATCGAACTGCAGTCGCTGCCAGCGCTGCGCCCACTCCGGGATGTGCGAACACGTCCGGGGGCGCTCGGCGGTTTCGGATTCCGGGGGCAGATGTTCGTCGAGAAACGCGACGAACTCCGCCCGGAACTCTTCAACATCGTCGTCAAATGTGAGTTGCACAGCTCTCCTCGCGGGTCGGTTCGCACGTGCTGCTTGCACGGAGAATAGCATTCTGTAAATACTGGAATGACGCTCTCGGACGACGTAGATTCGGAGCAGAAGCGGCGCCGCCGAGGTGGCGGAGCCGACGGAGAATTACATTCTTGCTGTTGAAGAACGAGGTTGTACTATGGAGCACATGTCCGACTGTGGTTTCGTGCTGCTCAGCCCGGCGGCGTCGAAGCAGAACCGATGATCGAGCTTGCGGACGGGACCAAAACGCCGGTCATCGACGCCAGCGTGCACATCTTCATGCAGTCCAACAAGGACCTGCGTCAGACGTTCATGCGTGAGCCGTTCCGCAGCCGCGGGTTCCCCGATTACGAGATGGACTGGTACGGCGCGCCGGGCGGCGAGTACATCGACGGCAGCAAGGGCCCCGACCGGCAGTACCCCGGGTCGGATCCGGCACTGGTGGCCGCGGAGTTGTTCGACAAGCGCGGCGTCGACATCGCAATCCTGCACCCCATGACCCGCGGCATCATGCCGGACCGGCATCTGGGCACCGCGATCGCCGCGGCCCACAACGAGATGATGGTGACCCGCTGGCTCGAGCACGACGAGTTCGGCGACAAGTTCCGCGGCACCATCCGTGTCAACCCCGATGACATCGCCGGGTCGCTGCGCGAGATCAACAAGTACAAAGACCATCCGCGGGTGGTGCAGATCGGCATCCCCCTGCAGTCGCGCGAGCTGTACGGCAAGCCGCAGTTCTGGCCGCTGTGGGACGCCGCCGTCGACGCCGGCCTTCCCGTTGCCGTGCACATCGAGGTGGGGGCGGGAATTGCGTTCCCGCCCACCCCATCCGGGAAGACCAGGACCTACGAGCAGTACCTGTCCTTCATGGGGCTCAACTACCTGTACCACCTGATGAACATGATCGCCGAAGGCGTCTTCGAGCGGAGCCCGGAGCTGAAGTTCGTCTGGGCCGACGGTGCCGCCGACATGCTCACACCGTTCATGTGGCGGATGGACTGCTTCGGCCGCCCGCATCTGGAGCAGACCCCGTGGGCGCCGAAGATGCCCAGCGACTACCTGCCCGGCCATGTGTTCTTCGTGCAGGGTCTGTTCGACGGGCCCGGTGACACCGACTTCGCCGGCGAGTGGGCCGGCTTCACCGGCAAGGACGACATGACGATGTTCGGCTCCAGCTACCCGCATTGGGACAGCAACGTCCTGACGGTGCCGCACAGTTTCACTGCCGACCAACGCGACAAACTGGCCTGGCGTAACGCCGCTGAGCTCTACGGCATCAACATCCCCGCCGGCCTGGTCGCACAGTAGGAGGAAGCACGATGACTGTCACAGACGCCCGTGTCACGCCCAAGGAACGCATCGCCGTGCGCTGCGTCGACTCCGACGTACACCCCATGCCCAAACGCGGACAGCTGATCGACTACATCCCCGAACCGTGGCGCAGCAAGTACTTCCTGAACCACCCGGTGGGCGACCAGATCTACTACGACGCTCCCGATTACGCACACTCCTACGCGATGCGCCTCGACAGCTTTCCGCCCGACGGCGAATTCGCCTGCAGCGACCCGGATATGGCGTTACGGCAGCTCATCATGGAGGCCGGCTCCGATATCGCGATCCTGGAGCCCACCCACGGCGAGAGCAGGCTGGCCGAAGCCACCTCGGCATACTGCACCGCCACCAACGCCTGGCTGGCCGACAACTGGCTCGACAGCCACAACAACTGGCATGAACGCTGGCGCGGCTCCATCTGCGTCGCCATCGAGGATCAGCCGGGCGCTGCGCGAGAGATCGAGAAGTGGGCTGAACACCCCTTCATGTCCCAGATCCTGATCAAGGCCGAGCCGCGACCGTCCTGGGGCGACCCCATCTACGACCAGGTGTGGGCCACCGCAACCAAATACGACATGCCGGTGAGCTGCCACCTGAGCCGCGGCGTGTACGAAACGCTGCCCATTCCGCCGGTGGGCCTGCCCAGCTACAACCACGATTTCATGGTCACCTACTCGCTACTGGCGGCCAACCAGGTGATGAGCCTGATCTTCGACGGCACCTTCGATCGGCACCCCACCCTGCGCGTGGTGTTCATCGAGCATGCCTTCACCTGGATCCTGCCGTTGATGTGGCGGATGGATGCCATCTACGCAAAGCGCAAGTCGTCCATGGACATCAAGCGCAAGCCCAGCGAGTACGTCAAGGACCACATCAGGTTCAGCACCCAACCTCTTGACTACCCGGAGGACAAGACAGAGCTTTCGCGTGCCTTCGAGTTGATGGAGTGCGACAAGATCCTGCTCTACAGCTCCGACTACCCGCACTGGACATTCGATGATCCGCGCTGGCTGGTCAAGCACCTCCCCGAGCACGCCCGAGAGGCCATCATGTTCCGGAACGGCATCGAGACCTACAAGCTCCCGGACACAGTCCCGGTGCTCGAGGGTCAGGTCCGGGTCTTCTGACCAGTGACAGAGCAGAAGCCGCCCCGGCTCGCGCAGGGGCGCGAACACGTCGTCGCCACCGTTGACGAAATCCCGCCCGGGGAGCACAAAGTCGTGCCGATCGGCCGCCACGGCGTAGGTGTCTACAACGTCAACGGGACGTATTACGCCATCGCGAATTACTGCCCGCACGAGGGCGGCCCGCTGTGCGCGGGACGTGCGCGGGGCCGCAATATCGTCGACGAGTCGGTTCCCGGCGACGCGGTGATGGTGCGCGATATGGAGTACATCTTCTGCCCCTGGCACCAATGGGGTTTCGAACTCGCCACCGGCACCACTGCGGTCAAGCCCGAGTGGAGTATCCGCACCTATCCCGTCCGGGTCGTCGGCAACGACGTCCTGGTCCAGGCCTGAACCCAGCTCGACACCGGAGACATTGGAGAGACGTGCCCAACAAGACGATCGAAATCAACGGCGGAAACGTCGTCTACGAGATCCTGGGTAAAGAGGGAGATTTCATCGCGCTCACCCCGGGTGGACGCTTCAGCAAGGACATCCCCGGGCTCAAGCCGTTGGCGAAGAAGCTAGTCGAAGGCGGCTACCGCGTGCTGCTGTGGGACCGGCCGAACTGCGGCAAATCCGATGTGCAGTTCTACGGACAGAGCGAGTCCCATATGCGGGCCGAGACGCTCTACAAACTGATCACCGAACTCGGTATCGGGCCGTGCATCATCGCCGGCGGTTCCGGCGGGGCCAGGGACTCGATGCTGACCACCATGCTCTACCCCGAGATCGTCACCAAGCTGGTGGTCTGGAACATCGTCGGCGGCGTGTACGGCTCCTTCGTGCTCGGGTCGTACTACATCGTGCCCAACATCCTGGCGGTGCGCGGCGCCGGGATGAAAGCTGTCGCTCAGATCGGTGAATGGCAGGACCGTATCGGAGAGAACCCGGCGAACGAAGACCGGATTCTGGCCCAGGATCCGGACGAGTTCCTCAAGCTGATGTTGCGCTGGCTCAACGCCTTTGTGCCCAAGCCCGGTCAGACCATCCCCGGTGTCGAAGACGAGCTGTTCGACAGGATCAAGGTGCCCACGCTGATCATCCGCGGCGGCGAGAACGACATGGACCACCCCAAGCGCACCTCCTTGGAGATCAGCTGCCTGATCAAGGGTTCGAAGCTGATCGATCCGCCGTGGCCGGAGGACGCGTGGGAGAGGGCCGGCGAGAAGCAGGCTCAGGGAAAGATCAAGCGATTCAACATGTTCGACACCTGGGTGCAGGCGGCGCCGCCGATCCTGGACTTCCTGGGTCGTTGACGTGACGTCAGACGGTGTGGATCCGGACCTCACAGTTCAGGGAGGCCTCGAGTGCGGTGTGGATACGGCTTTCCGGAATCCGTTGGAGGTCCTGTTTGCGCAGCGTCACGTCGATGATGTCCCAGCCGTCCACGCCGGCACTGCGCTCGATCCGGCCGGTGATGCCGAAGCCGGCCAACACGCCCAGCGCGTCGTGGTCGGTGCCGCGGCTGATGAACGTCACCACCCCCGGCACCGGAGTACTGTCGAACGCCTTGTCGCACATGCTCATCGCCGTCCGCTGCAGCTCATCGGGATCGGCGCCGGTCATCAGCAGTTCGATTTCGCGCCGGCTTGCGGGCAAGCCGGCCAGGTCGGTGTCGACCAACCCGGCTCCCCCGGTGGCGGCGAGATCGGCCAGCGCCGCCATCCCGGACCGGAGTTGGTGGGCCGACAACTCACCCGTGGGGTCGACACCGATTCGCACCACCGCCGTACGCATGCGGGTCAGCGTAAGCGTTCTCCGGTAGCAGAGGCGAGGACACAGCCATGAACACCCCGCTCGAGTACAAACCCGAACACGCTGCCATCGCCGTCTCCACCTGGCCGGGGTTGACCCCGCGACTGCTGCGCACCGACCCAGCGCCCGAAGATCTGGCCCGCTACGTCGAGGCCGGCGGCTACCAACCGCTGACCGACACCGAGGGATTGCTGTCGGCGGTCGAGTTGTCCGGCATCGTCGGCCGGGGCGGCGCGGCCTTCCCGCTCGCCGTCAAGGTCCGGACCGTGCGCGGCGCGTGGCAGCGTGGCCAGGCCACCGTCCTGGTGGCCAACGGCGAGGAGGGCGAACCGGCGTCGATCAAGGACCGCTGGCTGCTGCGCCACCGCCCGCACCTCGTGCTCGACGGCCTCCGCCTGGCTGCGCAGTTGGTGGGCGCCGACCACGTGCACATCTACCTGTCGGACCTGTTGGGGGCCAGCGCTGTTGAGTCCGCACTGGGCGAACTCGACGGTGGCGCACTGGACGGGGTCACCGCCCACGTGCGGACCGTGCACGCCGGCTACGTCGCCGGCGAGGAGACCGCGGCCGTGCGCTCCATCAACGGCGGACCGGCCAAACCCAGCGACAAGCCGCCGCGGCCGTTCGAGGAGGGCGTCGGCGGCCTGCCCACCATGGTGAGCAATGTGGAGACGCTGGCAAACCTGCCGTATCTGCACCGGCACGGTGCCGAGCAGTACCGGTCGGCGGGCACGTCCTCCTCGCCGGGCACACTGTTGCTGACCCTCACCGGCGGCGGCCGGCCCGCCACGCTCTACGAGGTGCCGTTCGGCGTCGCCTTCACCGATCTGCTGGCCCTGCACGGCGTTTCCCCGGACACGGTGCGCGGGGTGCTGATGGGTGGGTACTTCGCCGGTCTGCTCAATACCGAAGTTCTCGACGTCACCCTCGACCACGAGAATCTGCGCCGACTCGACAGCGGGTTGGGTTGCGGCGCAATATCTTTGATGACCGATGAATGCCCGGTGGCGGTCGCGGCGGCGGTGCTGGCCTATTTCGACCGCGAGAACGCCGGCCAGTGCGGATCGTGTTTCAACGGCACCGCGGCCATGGCGGCGGTGGGCGAAGCACTGCGGGACGGCGTGGCAGGCAGCGACGACCTGGCCCGGCTGGAGCGGTGGTCGGTGGTGCTGCGCGGGCGTGGCGCCTGCGCCACCCTCGATGCGGCGACCAACGCCGCCGCCAGCCTGCTGCGCAAGTTCCCTGCCGAGGTGGCCCGCCATCTCGAGAACCACTGCGACACATGCGGCGAGCAGGCGTTCCGCGCCGAGCGCCCGTTCGAGGCAGAGGCGGTGAACCCGACATGAGCGGTGGCATGCGAATCCGGCTGGATCGGACCCTGTGTGACGGCTTCGGCCTGTGCGCCAAGCACGCCCCGGAGTACTTCTCCCTCGACGACTGGGGTTATGCCTCGCTGGAAGGCAACGGCCGGATTCCCGAAGCCGACCGCGATGCCGTGCAACGGGCGCTGCTCGATTGCCCGGTACACGCGATCATCGCGATGACCGAGCGGGAGACCACCGGCAACTCCGCCCCCACCGACGCGGTACCTCGGTGAAAGGCGCCGTCGCCTCGGCCCTGGAACGGTCGGTGATGTTCCACGGCGTACAGCGCGAAACACTGTCCGTCCTGATTCGTCAGTTGGCCCCGTTGGAGTTCCGGCGTGGGCAGACCATTGTCACCGAGGGCGAACCCGGCGATCGGATGTACGTCATCCTCGACGGCAAAGTGAAAGTGGGCCGAAGCACCAGCGACGGCAGGCACAATCTGCTGGCGGTGCTGGGGCCCTCCGATGTGTTCGGCGAACTCTCGGTATTCGACTTCGGCACCAGGACGTCGACGGTCACCGCGGTCACCAAGGTTCGGGCCGTCTCGATAGAGCGCTCGGCACTGACTGCCTGGATCACTGCGCATCCCGGGCTCGGCGAACAACTGCTGCAGGTGCTGGCTCGCCGCTTGCGCGATACCCACGACAGTGTCGGCGACCTGATCTTCACCGATGTGCCCGGCCGCGTCGCCAAGTTGTTGCTGACGCTGGCAACCCGCTTCGGTGTCGTCGAGCCGGGCGCTCACCCCGACACGGCATCGATTCGCGTCGAGCACGACCTCACCCAGGAGGAGCTGGCGCAGCTCGTCGGGTCATCGCGGGAGTCGACCAACAAGGCCCTGGCCGAATTCGCCGAGCGCGGCTGGATCCGGGTGCGCGGCAAGACAGTGGTGATTCTGGACCGGTCGCGCCTGGCCCGACGGGCGCGATGATCCCGGAATGACCGCGGCTGGCCCGTCGTCAACTGATAACGTGATTCTCTAATGCGGATAACCGCACTATCTTTTGGAGGTCGCCGCCTGTGGCTGAATCCGGTCGGGTCATCCTGCCCCAGCTCACGCTGGACAACGAGTTCTTCTGGACCTCCGGCGCCGACGGTCAGCTGCGCGTGCAGGAGTGTGGTGACTGCAAGTCGCTGATCCATCCGCCGGTTCCGGTCTGCCGTTACTGCCGCAGCCGCAACATGGGCGTCCGGGTGGTCTCGGGCAAGGCGACACTGATCGGGTTCACGGTCAACCACCGCTTCAGCCTGCCGGGCTTGCCTGCGAACTACGTTGTGGCCCAAGTCGCCATCGAGGAAGACCCGCGGGCGCGCCTGACCACCAACGCGGTGGAGTGCGATCCGGACGACCTGCGGCTGGGCCAGCAGATGGAGGTGCTCTTCGAGCACGCCGGGCAGGTCTGGCTGCCCCTGTTCCGGCCCACTGCCGAGACCGAACTCGCTCCCCTGCCGGAGGACGAGATCGCGCCGGCGGATTTCGGGCGCTGGATCCGGCCTCCGGTCACGGCGGAGAAGTTCGAGGAGAAGTCCGCGATCACCGGGATCGGCGCGTCCCGACTGGGCCGCCGGCTCATGGTCCCGCCGCTGTCGCTGACCATCGAGGCGTGTGAAGCGGCCGTCGCCGATGCCGGTCTGACGTTCGACGACATCGACGGGTTGTCCACCTACCCCGGGCTCGACACGGCGGGAATGGGTGAAGGCGGTGTCAGCGCCCTGGAGGGAGCGCTCGGGCTGAAGCCCACGTGGTTCAACGGCGGCATGGACACGTTCGGCCCCGGCGGCTCGGTGATCGCGGCGATGATGGCCGTCGCCACCGGGATGGCGCGCCACGTGCTGTGCTTCCGCACGTTGTGGGAGGCGACATTCAGCCAGCTGATGAAAGAGGGCAAGGCCTCCCCACCCGGTGGCGGTGGCGGCGGCATGATGGGCTGGCAGATGCCGTTCGGCGCCACCTCCGCCGCGCACACCCTGGCGCAGAACGCGCAGCGACATTTTCACCGCTACGGCACCACCCGCGAAACACTGGGCTGGATCGCACTGAACCAGCGCGCCAACGCCGCCCTGAATCCGACGGCGATCTACCGCGACCCGATGACGATGGACGACTACCTGTCGGCCCGGATGATCACCACCCCGTTCGGTCTCTACGACTGCGACGTGCCCTGCGATGGCGCTGTGGCCATCATCGTCTCGGCCGTCGACGTGGCACGCGACCTGGCCAAACCGCCGGTGTTCATCGAGGCCGTCGGAACCCAGATCGTGGAACGCACCGACTGGGACCAGAGCACGCTGACCCATGAGCCGCAGGTGCTGGGCCAGGCCGCGCACCTGTGGACGCGAACATCGCTGCGGCCCAAGGATGTCGACGTCGCCGAGCTCTATGACGGGTTCAGCTTCAACTGCCTGTCCTGGCTGGAGGCACTGGGATTCTGCGGCATCGGCGAGGCCAAGGACTTCCTCGACGGCGGCGCCAACATCGCCAGGGACGGCATCATCCCGCTCAATACCCACGGCGGCCAGCTCTCGCACGGCCGCACCCACGGGATGGGGCTCATCCACGAGGCCGTCAGCCAGTTGCGAGGTGAGGCAGGCGAGCGCCAGGTGGCCGATGCCAAGGTCGCCGTCGCCACCAGCGGCGGTCTGACTCCCAGCGGCGTGCTCCTGTTGAGAACAGACCGATGACCACCACACCGAGTCCGCGAGTAGTCCTGGTCGACGGCGTGCCGATGTCGGGTCTGCTTGCCGAGGTGGCCGAGCCGCGTGCGGTGGTGGTCGCCGTGCACGGCGGGGCGACCACGGGCGCGTACTTCGACTGCCCCGATCACCCGCGGCTGTCCCTGCTGCGCCTCGGTGCCACGCTCGGCTTCACCGTGCTCGCCCTGGACCGTCCCGGCTTCGGCAGCTCGGCGTTGTACGCAGGTGAATTCGACGACACCCCGCGACGTGTCGACATGGCCTTTGCCGCCGTCGACACCATCCTCGGCGCGCGGGATCGCGGTGCCGGGGTGTTCCTGCTGGCCCATTCCAACGGCAGCGAACTGGTGCTGCGGATGGCAGGCCACGCGCGTGGTCCGGAGCTGCTCGGCATCGAGATCTCCGGTACCGGTGTGCGCCAACAGGATGCGGCGCGCGCGGTACTGGCAGGCGCATCGCGGGAGAACATCCCCACCGGACTTCGCCAGCTGCTGTGGGAGCCGGCGCAGCTGTATCCCGACGGCGTGGCCGGCTCGGTGCGGATCAGATCCGGCCCGGTGTCCCCCGGCTACGAGGGCTCGCTGGTGCAAACCTGGCTCGACGACTTCCCCACGCTCGCCGCACAAGTGCGGGTCCCGGTCCGGTTCACCCTCGGCGAGCACGAACGGGTGTGGGAGAACGGGCCCGCCGCGCTGGCCGAGATCGCCGCGCTGTTCACCGCGGCACCCCGGGTCACGGTGCACGAGCAAGCGGGCGCCGGCCACAACCTGTCGCTCGGATACGCGGCCACCGCATACCACCTGAGCGCGTTGTCCTTCATCGAAGAATGTGTACTCACCAGCACCACAACTCAATTCACAGCGGAGGCCAGCTGATGCGTGTCGGTTTCATAGGCTTGGGCAGTCAGGGTGCGCCGATGGCGCGCGCCATCGTCGAGGGCGGTTTCGAGACGACGCTGTGGGCGCGGCGCCCGGCGTCGTTGGAGCCCTACGCGGACACCGCTGCCAAGTCGGCGGCCACTCCCGCCGAGCTCGCGGCCAACAGCGACGTGGCCTGCCTGTGCGTCATCGGCGACGACGACATCCGCGAGCTCGCCTATGGCGAGCAGGGCCTGCTGGCAGGCATGCAGTCCGGTGGCACCATCGTCGTCCACAGCACCGTGCACCCCGACACCTGTCGGGAGTTGTCCGAAAAGGCGGGTGCGCAGGGCATTTCGGTGTTGGACGCCCCGGTCAGCGGCGGTGCGCCCGCCGTCGAGGCCAAGCAGCTGCTGGTCATGGTAGGTGGCGACGAAGCCGTGCTCGAGCGGGTGCGCCCGGTGTTCGAGACCTACGCCGACCCCATCGTCCACCTCGGGCCGGTCGGCGCAGGCCAGGTCACCAAGATCCTGAACAACCTGCTGTTCAGCGCGAACCTGGGCAGTGCCTTGAGCCTGCTGGAGCTCGGTGAGTCACTGGGCGTGCCGAGGACCAAGATGTGCGAGGTCGTCACCCGCGGCTCGGCCAACAGCAAGGCGTTGGGCAGCATCGCGCTCTTCGGCGGGACGCTGGAAACCCTGGCGCCGATCGCGGGCGCGCTGCTACAGAAGGATGTTCGGCTGGCGGCCGGGTTGGCCGACGGTGCCGCCGCCGCTCAAGGTGCGGTATTCGATGCCGCCGACGCTGCTCTGGGTGCGATGGGCTATCCGCGATGAAGGTCGGTTTCGTCGGGGCAGGCCGGATGGGGGCACCGATGATCGGACGCCTCGTGGGCGCCGGCCACCAGGTGCAGGCACTCGGTCGAACCGACGAAAAACGATCGGCTGTCGCCGATTTGGGTGCCACCGCGGTGAGCTCGGCGCTGGCGGTGGCCGAGGGCGCCGACGTGGTGATCGTGTGTGTGTTCACCGATGACCAGGTGCGACGGGTATGTCTGGACGACGGCCTGGCGGCGGCCCTGGCGTCGGGCAGCGTGCTCGTCCTGCACACCACGGGTAGCCCGCGCACCGCTGAAGCCATCGCCCAGATCGCCGGGAATTCCGGTGCCGAGGTGCTCGATGCTCCGGTCAGCGGCGGCCCCCACGACATCGCCGCGGGACGGGTGACCTTGTTCGTCGGCGGTTCCGACGCCGCGTTCGAGCGCGCCCGACCCGCACTGGCCGGCTACGGTGACCCGCTGCTGCACGTCGGCCCACTCGGTAGCGGCCAGAAGGTCAAGCTGGTCAACAACACATTGTTCGCCGCGCAGATCGGTCTGTTGGCCGAGGCCGTCAAGCTCGGCGCCGACCTCGGAATCGACGAAGGCGCCCTCCTCGGCGCCCTGCCACACGGCAGTGGCAGCAGTCGGGCGCTGGCCGGGGTGGCGGCCCGGGGCTCGGTGGCGTCATTCATCGGGACCGCTGGACCTTTCGTCCGTAAAGATGTGGCCGTCGTGCGCCAGACGGTCGCCGAATTCGGCGGCGATCTCGGCCTGCTCGACGCTCTCGTGTCGTCGGGTCTGGCCGAATGATCACCATGTCGGCACCAAGAAACAAGACCGGAAATCTTGCTTTCCTCGCGCTCCCATGCCCATTACTGTTACCGTTACAGTTATTCAGCCTTTCGTAACTTGCGCGTGTCTGATCGCCGCGGAGGAGGATTCAGGTGACATCCAACATCTCCAAGCCCAAATTGGTGTTCGATCCGGTCTCGCAGGACTACTTCGACAACCCGTACGAGGTGTACGCGCGGATGCGCGAAGAGGCACCGCTGTACTACGACGAAGACGAAGATTTCTACGCCCTCACCCGTCACGAGGACGTGGCCGCCGCCTTCAAGGACCACGAGTCGTTCTCGTCGGCCCGCGGCTGCGACCTGGGCATGGTGCGGTCCGGTGAGGTGCCGCAGAAGTCGATCATTTTCATGGATCCGCCGGATCACCGGCACATGCGCAGTCTGCTGAACAAAGCATTCACGCCCCGGGCGATCCAGGCGCAAAAAGACACCGTCGTCGAGCTCATCGAGCACTATCTCGGCAAGGCCGACCCGGACAACTTCGACGTCGTCCAGGACTTCTCCGGGCCGTTCCCGGTCGAGGTCATCACCCGGATGGCCGGCGTACCCGAGGATTTCCGTCAGCAGGTCCGGCACTGGATCGACAAGAGCCTGCACCGCAGGCCGGGTCAGATCGAGATGGACGACGACAACATGCAGGCCAATATCGATTCGGGGATCTACTACTACAACCTGGTCCAGGAGCGGCGCGCGCAACCGCAGGACGACATGATCAGTCGGCTCATCAGCGCCGAGATCCCCGGGGCCGACGGCCAGATGCGCAGCCTCGACGATATCGAGATCACCGGCTTCACAGTGCTTCTCGGCGGCGCCGGCGCCGAGACCGTCACCAAGCTGGTCGGCAGCGCCATGGTGGTCTTCGCCCAACATCCGGATCAGTGGCAGAAACTGCTCGATGACCGCAGCAAGGTGCCGGCCGCGGTCGAAGAACTCCTGCGCTACGTCGGACCGGTGCAGTACAACGTCCGCTACAGCCTCAAGGATGTGGAAGTGCCCAGCGGCACCATTCCCGCAGGCAAGCCGGTGTTCCTCATGGGCGCCTCGGCCAACCGCGACTCCGCAGCATTCACCGACGGCGACACGTTCGACATCGACCGCGACCGCACGCAGGCGCAGAATCTCGGGCTGGGCTACGGGATCCACAGCTGCCTCGGCGCGGCCCTGGCCCGGATGGAAACTGCACTGGCGCTGGAATACCTGTTGGACTTCATGCCGCGCTACGAGGTCGATTTCTCCGGCCTGCAGCGAGTCGCCATGCAGAATGTGGCCGGCTTCTCCCATGTACCGGTGAAGGTACTGAGGTGAGCACAATGGCAAGAGTTGAGGTCGACTACGGCCTGTGCGAGAGCAACGGCGTCTGCATGGGCGTCATCCCCGAGGTGTTCGACCTCGACGAGCAAGATGACCTGCATCTGCTCCAGGACGAGATCACCCCGGACAACGAGGTTCAGATCCGCGAGGCCGTGCGGCAATGCCCGCGGCAGGCGATCTTCATCAAAGAGTAGCGAATTGTGGAGTTTCACAGACGCTCAGCGCTGGTGAGACTCCACAAATCCCCTAGCTGGCGGGGACGAGATCGGCGGCGACCGGACAGCAGGAGTGGGTGCCACTGCGGAACACCTCGACGGCGCCGACGGAGTCCACCGAAAGTGCCGCCGCCGCCAGGGCCCGAGCTTTGAAAGCCCGCGCCGCCACGCTGAGTCGGTGTTCGACGGAACCGGTGCTGTCGAGTTCGGCCGGCCAGGCCTGTCCCCACAGCGTCACCTCGGTGCTTCCGCTCTCGAGAGCTCGCCGGACACCCTGCTCCACCCGGCTGTCCCGGCCGTAGACGTCGGCTGCCACCGCGAGTGCGTCGGGACGCGGCCGCGCATCCGTGCTGACCGCTTCTTCCAGGTCCATCACCTCGGCACCGAGGATCTGCAGTGGCAACGGGTCGTAGCCGCTGCCGTCCACCAGGACCGTGACATCCCAGCCGGCCATGGCCCGATCGAACAGCCAACCGCCGGCGCACTGCACCGCCTCGACGACGCTGGGCGCGATGACGTCGAGCCGATATCTCACGATGGTGCGACCGGAGAGATGTCCCGCGCTAACGACTCCGCGAATTCCTGAATCGTTGCCTGCAAGGGAAGTGACGGGTCGAGCAGCCATGAGATTTCCAATCCGTTGACGAGGGAGACGATCTGCACCGCTTTGAGGGCTGGGTCGAAGTCATCGCGGTATTTGCCGGCCACCTGACCGCGCCTAATGAGGTCGGCGACAATGTCGATCGCCGCCTTGTGGCGCGAAAGCAGGCGGTCATGCAGTGGCGCGTCGGGCATCAGGTTTTCGACCAGGAGGACCGCGAAGCTACCGACCAGCTGAGGTGCGCGATTGACACGTTCTCCGACCCGGGCGATCTCCCTGATGAGATCACCGGACCGGTCGGCGTGAGCGTCGTCGTCGGCGTCGCGGGCGTCGACCACGGCGTGGAGCAACTGCTCCTTGGACTCGAAATGGTGCAGCAGACCGGCGGGCGTGACGCCGGCTTCCCTGGCGATCTGGGCCAGTGTGGTGTTGCGCCACCCGTTGCGGGTGAGCAGACGCTGGGCCACGCCCAGGATGCGCTGCTTACGGTCGTCACCTTTGGCGAAAAGCGCGGCATAGGGCCTGGGCGAAGAACCCTGTGTGGGCCCGGCGGTGAGCGCTGAGGACGCTGCGGGCGAATTCATGAGATGACAGTTGCTTCCTGATCCGTAAACCAACCTAGTGAACACACAGTAGGTTGGTTCGGCGCATGTGACAAGGGTCTCAGTGGAAATTTGTTGATTTCACGGTCACAAGGACCGCTGAAGACAGAGGTTAGCGACCCGTGAGCTCCAATATCGCCGATTCGGCGAAGATGCCGGTCCGCCCCGGCGCCACCACGTCAGCCGGTCAAAGCCCGAGGGACTTTGCGATGATCACCTTCATGACCTCGCTGGTACCGGCGTAGATCCGGGCCACCCTGGCATCGGTGTACAGCCGAGCGATCGGATACTCCATCATGTAGCCGTAGCCGCCGAACAGCTGCAGACAGCGGTCCACGACGCGGGCCTGCATTTCGGTGCAGAACAGCTTCACCCGAGCGGCGTCGGCCCCGGACAGCTCACCTTCGACGTGCAGCGAGACGGCGCGGTCGAGCATCGCCTGCGCAGCCTCGACATCGGTGGAGCAGGCGGCCAGCTCGAACTTGGTGTTCTGAAACGACGCCACCGGAGTGCCGAACGCCTTGCGGTCTTTGGTATAGCCGATCGCCACCTCGATGGCCGAACGGGCCTGGGCCACCGAACCGACCGCCACGGTCAGCCGCTCCTGGGCCAGGTTGTGGCCCAGGTAGCTGAATGCCTGGCCTTCCTCCCCCAGGAGGTTCACCGCGGGCACCCGGACATCGACGAACGACAACTCCGCAGTGTCTTGGACCTTGCAGCCCATCTTGTCGAGCTCGCGGCCCCGGGTGAAGCCGGGCATGCCGTCCTCGACGACCAGGAGCGACAAGCCCTTGCGCCGGTTCTCGGGGTCGGTCGACGTACGGGCCACGACGATGGTGAGGTCGGACTGTATGCCGCCGGTGATGAACGTCTTGGCGCCGTTGACGACGTAGGTGTCCCCGTCCCGCACCGCGGTGGTCTTCACCCCGGCCAGATCCGATCCGGTGCCGGGCTCGGTCATCGCGACGGCAGTCAGCAACGTGCCTGCGGCCAGTCCGGGAAACCAGCGTTGCCGCTGCTCGTCGTTGGCGTAGTGCAGAAAATACGGCAGGATCACCTCGAGTTGGGTTCGCACGGTCGACAACGTGACCAGCGCACGCGCCGCCTCCTCCTGCAGGACCACGTTGTAGCGGTAGTCGGATTGGCCGCTGCCGCCGTACTCCTCGGGGATCGCCATTCCCATCATGCCCAGATTGCCGAGCTTCTCGAACACCTCGCGGGGCATCCGGCCGGCCTTCTCCCACAGCGGATAGTCGGGGACGACCTCTTTTTCGATGAAGTCCTTCGCGAGCTGGCGGAAGGCTTCGTGATCCTCGGTGAACAGATCCCGGCGCATGTGCTCTCCTGAAATTGTTACGCGACCAGCTCGACCAGGGTGGCGTTGGCGGTGCCGCCGCCTTCACACATGGTCTGCAGCCCGTAGCGAATGTTGTTGTTGCGCATGTGATGAATCATTCGGGTCATCAGTACCGCACCTGACGCGCCCAGCGGGTGACCGAGCGCGATCGCTCCACCCAGCGGGTTCAGCGTGGCGGAGTCGACCCCGGTCTCGGCCTGCCAGGCCAATGGCACCGAGGCGAACGCCTCGTTGACTTCGAACACCCCGACCTCGGCCACCGTCACCCCCGCCTTGGCGAGCACCTTGGCCGTCGCCGGGATGGGCCCGGTGAGCATGAGCACCGGATCGGCACCGGTGACCACGCCCGCGGTATAACGCACCAACGGCGTGAGACCCAGGTGGCGTGCCTTCTCCGCCGTCATCACCAACAACGCCGCAGCACCGTCGGAGATCTGCGACGAGTTGCCGGCGTGGATCATGCCGTCGTCGCGAAAGGCCGGCTTGAGTGCGGCCAGTTTTTCCGCCGTGGTCCCGCGCCGGACACCCTCGTCGGCGGTCACGGCACCGCCCTCGGTGGGTACGAACACCACCTGGTCGTCGAAGGCGCCGCTGTCCAACGCCGCCGCCGCCCGCTCGTGGGATCGGGCGGAGAACTCGTCGAGCTGGGTCCGCGACAGGCCCCACTTCTCGGCGATCAGCTCGGCTGAGATGCCCTGGTTGAACGAGAAATCGTCATAGCGGGCAAGGACTTTGGGGCCGTATGGCATCCCGATGGCACGCGCGGACCCCAACGGGACGCGGCTCATCACCTCGACACCGCCGGCCACCACCACGTCCTGCTGCCCGGACATCACCGCGTGCACCGCGAAATCCAGCGCCTGCTGGCTCGAGCCGCACGCCCGGTTGACCGTGGTGCCGGGAATGGTGTCGGGCCAGCCCGCCGCCAGCACCGAGTACCGCCCGATGTTGCTCGACTGATCCCCGACCTGGGAGACACAACCCCATACGACGTCATCGACGATCGCGGGATCGATCCCCGTGCGCTGGGCCAGTTCGGTCAGGACCAGCCCCGACAGGTCGGCGGCATGCTCACCGGACAGTCCGCCGTTGCGCTTGCCGACGGGCGTACGCACCGCGCCGACGATGACAGTTTCTTGCATTACCTGTGCTCCGTTCTGGATCCGATGGTCGGCGGGACGCCCCATTCACCGGTGAACGTCGGCTCACGTCTGGCGGCGAAGGCCGCGTATGCCTCGGTCGAGTCGGTGGTGGCGAAGTTACCGGGCTGTGCGCGGGCCTCGTTGGCCAGTGCCTCGCGCAGGGTGCTGGTGGCACCGTCGTTGAGCAGCGCCTTGCTCTGGGCCACGGCTACCGGAGGTCCAGCGGCCAGACGGTCGGCCAGGTCGGTGACGAAGGTGTCGAGGTCGTCGGCGGATTTGACCCAGGTCACCAGACCCAGGGCGTGCGCCTCCTCGGCGTCGATCATGTCGGCGAGCAGCACCAACCGTTTGGCCTGTTGCAGCCCGACGAGCTTGGGCAGCAACCACGAACCGCCCAGGTCCACCGACAGACCCCGTTTGGCGAAGATCTGGCAGAACCGCGACACTGGGGTGGCCACCACGAAATCGCAGCCCAGTGCCAGATTCCAGCCTGCCCCGACCGCGACGCCGTCGACCTTCGCGATGGTGGGAACGCTCAGTTCGTGCAACGCGAGCGCCACTTCGGTGAGCCGCAGCAGCTTGTGGCGTGGATGGATGTCTTCCGGCGTGCCGATGTCGGCACCCGAGCAGAAGGCGCCGCCGGCGCCGGTGAGCACCAGGGCGCGGACCTCCCGGTCGCGGGCGGTGGCCCGCAGCGCGTCGGCGAGCTCCACCCACAGTTGGGCGTTGAGCGCGTTCTTGCGCTCCGGACGGTTGAGCGTCAGCGTGCGCACACCGCCGCTGTCGTGTGTCAGCAGCACCTGGGGTTCGGTCACCGGTAGGCCGGTCCGATGGCACCGTCGGCGCGTAGCTGCGCCAATTCCTCTGATGTAACGCCGAATTCGGTCAAGATGGCATCGGTGTGCTCACCCAGACCAGGCACCGAGCCCATCGGCTGTTCGAAACCGCTGATCACCGGTGGCGGCCGCAGCGCCTTGATGTCCCCCTTGGGCGTGCCGACGGTGCGCCAGCGGTCCCGGGCGGTCAGCTGCGGATGCTCCACCACCTCGCTGGGCAGGTTGTAGCGGGAGTTGCCGATCCCGGCGTCATCGGCCACCTTCTGGATGTCGACGAGATCGTGCTGGGCACACCAGGATCCGATGGCCTCGTCGAGGATCTCGCGGTGCACGCAGCGGTCGGAGTTGGTCGCGAACCGTGGGTCGTCTGCCAGGTCGTGGCGGTTGATGATCTCACGTGCCACGCGTTGCCATTCCCGGTCATTGGTGGTGCCGAGCACCACGGTCTGGCCGTCGCGGGTGGGGAACGCGCCATACGGCGCCACCGCAGGTGATCCGACGCCCAGCGGTTGCTGGTCGATACCGGAGTGCTGGGTGTAGGTCAGCGCGTACCCCATGACGTCGGTCATCACATCGAAGAGGCTGAGTTCCACCGACGGAGATGGGGTGGGCCCACCCTTTTTGCGCGCGAACAGCAACGCCAGGATCGAGATGGCGGCGTAGAGACCGGTGGTGAAGTCGGCCATGGCCGGACCGGGTTTGGCCGGCATCCCGGGATAGCCGGTGATGGCACAGGATCCCGATTCTGCTTGCACCAGAAGGTCATACGCACGCTTGTGCGAGATCGGACCGCCGGGACCGTACCCGTCGATCTCGACAGGGATGACGTTCGGGTGGCGCTGAGCGAGATCTGCGGCGGACAGGCCGAGGCGCGCGGTCGCTCCCGGCGCGAGGTTGGAGACAAAGGCGTCCGCCTGGTCGAGCAGCCGGTGCAGGACGTCCATTCCACCAGCCGATTTGGTGTTGACCGTGATGGACTCTTTGCCGCGGTTGCACCAGACGAAGTGTGCGGCCAGTCCACCCGGGCCGTTCACCACGTCGTCGTAGTCACGGGCGAAATCTCCGCCCTTGGGGTTCTCCACCTTGATGACACGTGCCCCGAAGTCGGCGAGCACCCGGGTGGCCATCGGCGCGGCCACCGCCTGCTCCATCGCGACAATGGTCACCCCTGCCAGCGGCCCCTGCTTGCCGGGCATTCCCGTCACATCACCATGCCGCCATCGACGGGCAGCACCTGACCCGTGATGTACGACGCGGCATCCGACGCCAAGAACACGAAGGCCCCGGCCACTTCCGATGGTTCGGCCCAGCGCTTCAACGGGATGCGCTGCATCATGTTGGCGGCGAACTTCTCGTTGGTGCGGATGGTCTCCGTCATGGGTGTCGCAGCCAGCGGCGCAAGGGCATTCACCAGAATGTTCTTCGCGGCCAGCTCGCGGGCCAGGGACTTGGTGAAGCCGATCAGTCCGGCCTTGGCGGCCGAGTAGTTGACCTGCCCGAGCGTCCCGGTGATCCCGGCGGAGGACGTCACATTGATGACGCGGCCGGTGCCATCGGTGGGGATGTACGGCAACGCGGCCTGGGTGCAATGGAACGTACCCATGACGTGGATGTCGAAGGTCAACCGGAAGGTGTCGTCGGTGAGCTTGGGGAACATCGCCGGGGCCGTCACCCCGGCGTTGTTGACCAGGATGTGCAGCGACCCGCCGCCAAGGCCCGCCGCCTGCGCGGCCGCGGCATCGGCGGCGGCGCGGTCGCCGACATCGAGGGCGCAGCTGTCCGCCTTGCCGCCCGCGGTGCGGATGCTCTCGGCCACAGCGGCCGCAGCCTCGCCGTTGATGTCGGTGACCAGGACCGCGGCGCCGGCCTGCGCCAGAGCCGCGGCAACGGCGGCACCGATGCCGCCGGCTGCTCCGGCTCCGGTGACCAGGGCAGCGCGCCCGTTGAGGTCGAACAAGGCACTCATCAGTAACTCCTCGGCAGACCCAGCACGTGTTCGCCCAGGAAGTTCAGGATCATCTCCTGGCTGACGGGCGCGATCTTCATCAGCCGCGACTCGCGGAAGTAGCGCGACACGTTGTACTCCTCGGCGTAGCCCATCCCGCCGTGCAGCTGCAGCGCACGGTCGGCGGCGCCGAAGCCGGCGTCGGCGCACAGGTACTTCGCGGTGTTCGCTTCGCGCCCACAGGGTTTGCCGTTGTCATACAGCCAGGTGGCCTTGCGTAGCACCAACTCGGCGGCGTCGAGGTGCGCCAGCGAATCCGCCAACGGGAACTGCAGCCCCTGATTCATCCCGATCGGGCGGTTGAAGACCACACGTTCGTTGCCGTACTTGACCGCCTTCTCCAGCGCCACTCGCCCGATGCCCAGCGCTTCGGCCGCGATCAGCATGCGTTCGGGGTTCAGGCCGTCGAGGATGTACCGGAAGCCCTTGCCCTCCTCGCCCACTCGGTCTTCGACCGGAATCATCAGGTCGTCGATGAACAGCTCGTTGGAGCTGACCGCGTTGCGGCCCATCTTGTTGATCGGTCGGATATCGACATGGTCGCGATCGAGATCGGTGAGGAACAGCGTCATACCGTCGGTCTTCTTGGCGACCTCGTCGTACGGCGTGGTGCGCGTCAGAAGCAGGATCTTCTCGGATTCGAGCGCCTTGGAGATCCACACCTTGCGGCCGTTCACCCGATAACGGTCACCCTCGCGCTTGGCGAAGGTGGTGATCCGCGACGTGTCAAGGCCGGCACCGGGTTCGGTGACGCCGAAGCAGACGTGCAGGTCGCCGTCGACGATGCGGTGCAGGGTGCGCGCTTTGAGCTCATCGGAACCGTGCTTGATCACCGGTTGCATCCCGAAGATCGAGAGGTGAATGGCGCTGGCAGCGTTCATCGCACCGCCGGACCGGGCCACCTCCTCGAGGAGCAACGTCGCTTCGGTGATGCCGAGACCGTGCCCGCCGTACTCCTCGGGAATGGTCATGCCCAGCCAGCCACCCCTGGCGATGGCATCGTAGAACTCCTGGGGGAATTCGTGTGCTTGGTCTTTCTGCATCCAGTAGTGGTCGTCGAACTTCGACGCCAACTCCGCGACCGACTTGCGGATCAGTTCCTGATCCTCGGTCAGGTCGAAACTCATTCCGCCGGACATTGTTTGGTTCCTCGGGGTTGACGTTGGGTGGGCAGGGTCGGACAGTTATCTGGCGCCGGAGACCGCCGTGGCGTTGGCGGCGAAGTCGGCGAAGCTGGTTTTTTCGCCGGTGCGTTCGTGGGACAGGGCGCGGATTTCGACGTCGTGTCCTTCGGCGGCTTTGCGTAACGCCCCGACGGTGGCCTGGTCTTTGGGCAGGTGATCAAACGGGCTGAA
>JBEVFK010000164.1:0-10329 GCA_040512325.1 Mycobacterium sp.
GAACAGACTAGTGGTCACTGTTTGCGCCGGCTGACGATTGGTTGTTGTGGATTCGGTGGCCGGCGCAGGTGCGTTGGGGTGCTCCATCCGGCACAGCCGTAGATGTTCTTCATGTGGCCGCCCGTGCACTCGGGCAGCGTCGAGAATGATTGCCGTCTCGGACCGTTGTAAGTGACACAAATCGCTGGAGCGATCGAAAGGCACCTGCGATGATTGGCGCGGCACCGATGTCGGAACGGGGCAGACATGGCCAGAGACGGTAGCGACAGCTGGGACATCGACGAGAGCGTAGGCGCGACTGCGCTCGGTACGGCGGCCGTGCGGGCGTATGAACTCAATGCAGAGTCGCCGCTGTTCCACGATCCGTTTGCGCACCTCTTCCTGGACGCTGTCGCTCAGGCAGGCAGCACGGTTCAGTACGGCGGCAAGAGACCAGCGGAGTTCAGCGAGACCGACCCGAACTTGGCCGCCTTCGTGCAGACGATGACGAATTTTGCGGCGGCACGGACAAAATTCTTCGACGACTTTGCCGCAACGGCCACCGACAGCGGTGTACGTCAATTCGTCTTCCTCGCCGCCGGTCTCGACACTCGCGCGTGGCGGCTCGAGAACCTGGCCGACGCAGTGGTCTTCGAGATCGACCAACCGGGCGTGCTGGGCTTCAAGGCGGACGTGTTGACAAGGGCGGCCGTGGCCCCGGTGTCAACGTACGTCCCGGTTCCTGTGGACCTGCGCAAGAACTGGCCAAACAAGCTGCAGCAGAACGGTTTCGACGACTCGCAGCCCACGGGATGGTTGATCGAAGGTCTACTTCCCTACCTGCCGCCCGTAGCGCAGATCGCGCTCTTTGACCACGTGTGCCAGCTGAGCGCCCCCGGCAGTCGGATCGTTGTCGACGGGTACCGGCCTGAGTTCTTCGAGAAGAAGGCCCTGCGTGCATCTTTTGATCAGATGGCACGTGGGGCCGGTTCGGCGGGCTCCGACTCCGAAGACCGCATCTACAGCGAAGAGTTGTTCTTCACGGGCGACCGACCCGATGTCGCCGAGTCGCTGAGCGCCCAGGGCTGGTTCACCACCGGGGAACGGTCGATCGACGTGATGGCGCGGTTCGGACGCCCCGCCGCACCGAGTGTTGACAGAGCATCACTAGGCAGCGACTTCATCGCGGCAGTGTTACCTGGGTGAGAACTGTCCCGCTCGCAACAGGTGCTAGGTCCGACTACGTTTCACCTGGTTGAACGGCACGCCCCGGTCGGCGGCGAACTCACGGGGGAAGCCGAGGACCCGCTCGCCGATGACGTTGCGGGCCATCTCGGTGCTGCCGCCACCGAGTGCCGCCGTCTGCCGCTCCAGGTAGCGCTCACCGACAGCGAGCAGGCCGTCGCCTTCGTCGATCACTCCGGCAGTCCCGGTGATCGCCAACGCGGTATCGACCTCGAGTTCCACCTGCAAGGCGTGGAACAGGCGGATCAGGGTGCCTGCCGTCGGCGGCATCGACCCGTCGTTGACCGCGTGGAAGACATGATCGATCAGCTGGTCCTTGACCGCCCGGTGCACCAGAGCCCGACCCGCGAGCTCCTGGACCCGGGGATCGTCGGCCTGGCCGGTGGCGTTGGCGAGTGCCACAAAATCGGTGGGTGCCTCGCTGGCATTCTCGCTGCCCTTGCCGCTGGCGAACTCCGATCCACCACCGACTGCGCGGCGCTCGTGATAGAGCTGCCGGGAGGCGACGGTCCAGCCTTCGTTGACCCCGCCCACCACTGCGTCGTCGCCGAGTTCGAGGCCGTCGAAGAACTCTTCGCAGAACTCCTCGGACCCGCCGACCTGCTTGATGCGGCGCATGGTGATGCCGGGGCTGTTGATCGGCACCAGGAACATCGTCAGTCCCTCGTGCTTGGGCAGCGACCAATCGGTGCGGGCGAGCATCAGACCGTAATCGGCGGCGAAGGCGCTGGTGCTCCAGGTCTTGGCGCCGTTGATGATCCACTTGTCGCCCTGGCGGTCGGCGCGAGTGATGACGCCGGCCAGATCGGAGCCGCCATTGGGCTCGGACAGCAGCTGCACCAGGATCTCGTCACCACGCAGTGCCGCGGAGATGCGGTCGCGCTTCTGCTCCTCGCTACCGGTGTCGAGGATGGTGGCGCAGCAGATCGTGAAGCTGGGGGTATTCAGGATGAGCGGCATCTCGTACCGGCGGCTCTCGGTGTCAAAAGCCTTCTGATACTCGATGGGCAGCCCCAGGCCGCCGTACTCGCGGGGAAAGCAGATGCCGGCGAAGCCACCGGCCCACAACAGCTTCTGTAGCTCCTTGGCGCGCAGCCACGAGGCTTCGTCACCCCGGTCGGAGAACGGCGGGTTCTCCGGATCGATGCGAGGCATGTTCTCGGCGAACCACGTTCGTGCCCTGGCGGCGAAGTCGGCGACGGATTCGTCAGTCTGGGTGGTACCGGCGGCGGTCTCGGTCACGAGGCTGATTCCAGTTCGTCGAGTTGGCGGTAGACGTCAACGTTGAGCTCTTCCGGAGTGCCGTACATCGCGCGGTAGAGCGCAATGCGGCGCAGATACAGGTGCAGATCGTGCTCCCAGGTGACCCCGATGCCACCGTGCAACTGCACACACTGCTGCAGCGCCACCGGTGTGCGCTCGCCGACATAGGATTTCGCGATGCTGACGGTCAGTCCGGCGCCCGGTGCGCGGGCAGCAACCTCGGCAACGGCCGTCTTGGTGGTGGCGCGGCACGCTTCGAGCCACAGCTTCATATCCGCGAACTTGTGTTTGAGCGCCTGATAGGACACCAACGGACGGCCGAAGGTGTGCCGGTCGAAGGCCCACTGCACGGTCATGTCGAAGACGGCATCGAAGATGCCGACAGCCTCGGCGCACTGCAGCACCCGCGCGATCTGCGTCTGTCGCTCGATCAACGCCTGCGTCTGCGCGGCGGTGCCCACCGCCGCCGATGCCTCGACATCGACACCGTTGAAAGTCACTCGGGCATAACGCTTCACCAGGTCCAGCGAACGCTGGGATTCCACGGTGACACCCGTTGCGTCGTTGGGTACCAGGAACTGGCGCACACCGTCGTCGGTGGCGGCGACCACCAGAAGGACACCTGCTTCGGCGCCGGCCTCCACCCGATCCTTCACGCCGTCGATCCGGTAGCCGGAGTCGGTGGCTGTCGCCGTCACTCCTGGCGTCAGCGGTGACCAGGGCCTGCGCGGCTCGTACACCGCCCACGACGCGACGAGTTCCCCGGCCACCAGGGCCTCGATGGTCTCCGCGTGCTGCTGCGCATCCTCGGCGTCGACGAGCCCGGCCAGCACTGTACTCACCGGGTGCAGTGGACCCGGGGCCACCGTGCGGCCGATCTGCTGGGCCACCACCGCAAGATCGGCAACCCCGTCGCCGGAGACGCTTCCGCCACCGAGCTCTTCGGGCACCAGGAGGCTGGCCCAGCCCAGTTCGGCGGCACGACGCCACCACTGCGGTTCGAAAGAGGTTTCCTGAGCGTGTAATTCGCGGATGCGTGCCAGAGATGCTTCTTTTTCGAGGAACGCCTGCGCGGTGGAGGCGAACAGCATCTGTTCGGGAGTGGCGATATCAGTCATCCGATCAGGTCAGCACGAGCGCGGGTACGCCTGCTTTGTGCACGATCTTGTTGGGGACCTTGAACAGGTCGATCATATTGCCGCCCATGACCTTTCGGACACCCTCTTCATCGAGTCCGTGAGCTTCGAGGTCGGAGACCAGGTTGATCGGATCGGCCAGGCCCTCGGGGTGCGGCCAATCCGAGCCGAAGATCACGTGGTCGATGCCGACCAGATCGGCCATCTGCTTGAAATTGTCCTCCCAGAATGGCGCGACGTACACGCAGCGCTTGAACGCCTGGATCGGATCTTCGGGGAACAGGTCGGGCATCTTCGCGTAGACGTCTTTGAATTGGTAGAACAGGTAGGGCACCCAGGACGCGCCGTTTTCGACCGACAGGATGCGCAGCTCCGGATTGCGGGTCAGCGCGCCGTGGCAGACCAGTGCGGCCATGGTGTCTTCGATGGGTCGCTTGCCCATCGCCACCATCCGGAAAGACGTGGGGGAGAACGGTTTGAACTCGCTGCCGGGTTCCCAGTCATTCAGGTAATTCGAATACCCGCTGTCGGAGGCGTGCATCGAGACCGGAATGCCGGCCTTCACACACGCCGCCCAGAACGGGTCGAATTCCGGCAGCCCCAGCGAGCGGCTGCCGCGGTATCCGGGCACCGGTGCCGGCCGGACCAGGACGGTCTTGGCGCCGCGTTCCAGGCACCACTCGAGTTCCTCGAGAGCACGATCGACGTTGCCCAGGTTGATCACCGGCGTGGAGAAGATGCGGTCCTGATAGTTGAACTGCCAGGTCTCGTACATCCACTGGTTGAGCCCGTGCACGATGTCGAGGATCAGGTCGGGGTCGTCCTTGAGACGCTCCTCGACCAGGGAGGCCAGCGTCGGGAACATCAACGTGTAATCCAGGCCCAGGCTGTCCAGAACTTCAAGGCGCGCTTCAGGATTGCGGAACGCGGGGATGGCCTTCATGGGCTTGCCCATGACCTCGCGGTAGCTCTTGCCGCCGCTGCCGTGCCGGAAGTAGTCCTCCTGGGCGCCGGGCTTGGCGACCACTTCGAAGGTCGGGTTGGGAATGTAGTCGCTGACCTGGTTGCGGACCATGATCTTGGTGCGGCCGCGGACCTCGATGTAGTCGATGACGCCCTTGCGGTGGTCCGGCAGGAACTGCGTCAGCGCCTCTTTGGGCTCGTAGAAATGGTTGTCCGCGTCGAACACGGGATACGAGAGCTCGCGTGAGGGCATGTCCGCCTCCTGAAACGTTGGTCTACGGCGCCTGTGGTAATGGCGTTACCGCCTGTGGTAATGACGTTACCACGGAGATGTGTAACGGTGCCAGTGCGCATCTGGAGACCTGTTTGTGCAGTTAGAGGCTGTTTTGGCGGGGTGGGGCGGCCGCGAGTCCACGGACGGCGAATGCGTGGATCTGGCTGCTGTCGACGGGTGCGCCGTAGAGCTCGGTGCCGAGGTTGCGCAACCGCAGCGCACTCAGCACCAACTGCATCAGGATCACCGCGGACGTGTCCACGTCGACGTCCTCGCGGAAGGTGCCGTCGTCGATGCCGCGCCGCAGAATGTCGCTGAACAGGACGTGCAGCGGCCGCAGCACCCGGGCGAATTCGGTGGGCCGGGTCTCGATCAGATGGTCGTTGTAGAAGGTCAGACCTCGGTTGATGCTGTCCTGCGTGCTGGACTCCGCGGGTGCGCTGATGCGGTCGATCAGCGCGCTCAATGCGGCTGCGCCCGGTAGTCCTTCCGTCTCGTCGCGCCACTGCTGCGTCGCCTGCGCCATGATGCGTTCGATGAGCGCCAGCAACAGCTCGTCCTTGGTGGCGAAGTGCTGGTAGAAGGCTCGCAGCGACGTCTTCGACCGTTCGACGACCTCCAGCACCGTGAAGTCGGTGCGGCCGGTCTCGCCCAGGATCGCCAGGGCCGATTTCATGAAGCTGTTGGACCGGGACTGCGCCTTGGCCTGCGCGGCGCCGAGCGCATCGGGCGCCGACGACTGCCGCGACTCGGTCTTGGCCACTCGTGCCCCTCGGGGTCGGGCGCGGGTTTCTGCCCGCGCTGTGGAGGACGGCTTTGGAGAATGAGGCTACCGGCTTGTGCCGTCCCGCCGTCGAGTTCTTGTTGAGCGAGTGCCTAGCGCAACGGGCGGACGTGCCGCTAGTGTCTTGGACCCAAGGCCTGAGGAACAACTGGCCTTTAACCACAACGGCAGCCTGAACTTTCGCGGCATCGCGCAGCTATGAACACGGATTAGGGGATCATGACCACGGAATCGGATCAGGTGCTCTGGACGCTCGGCGGACTCGTCGACCTGTTCGACGTCGAGCTGGCCGGCGACGACCGGGTGACCGCCGACACCGGCTTGGCCGGCGAGGACGACCGGCAGGTCGTCGAGGGCACCCAGGTGCTCGCGCAGGCCATCGTCGCTGTGGCCAAGCGGTTTCCCGACAAGTCCATCAGGTCGGTGCATGCGGTGTTCAGCCGGGCGGTGTTCGTCGGTGCGCCCGTCGAGTTGGCCATCGATGTCGTCCACGAGGGCCGCTCGGTCGCCACCGCCGTGGTGACGGCGGTGCAGAACGGCAAACGCGCGATCACCATGACCGTGCTGGCCGACGTGCCCTCCGGTGACGTCATCACCCACCACCTACCGAAACCGGACGTGGCCGGGCCTGCCGAGGCCAATCCCGGCGGAATGCCGATGACCGGTCGGGAGTTGCGACTCGTCGATGTCGTCGACGTCAACAGCCCCGATGAGGTGGGACCGCCGGAACTGCACGCCTGGCTGCACTACGACCCGGTGCCCACCCGTGATGATCTCGCCAAAGCGCTGATCGCTTACTTCACCGGGCATCTGGGCATCTCCACCACGATGCGCGCCCACGAAGGCATCGGCACCGCGCAGGCACATCTGACGGTGTCCACCGCCCCGATGACGGTGACCGTCAGCTTCCACGAACCCGTCCGGTGGGACGGTTGGGTGCTCTATACCCACGAAAGCACCCAGGTGGGCTCCGGAATGTCCTACGTCCGTGGCACCGTGCACACCGAGGACGGCGCCTTGCTGGCGTCATTCGTGCAGGAAGGGTTGATCCGCCCGCTGCGAGCAGTGGACAACGCCATCAAGGCGCAGTCGCGGCTCTAGAGTTCGCCGGACAGGGCAGACTTGAGGACATCCAGCGGTAGGCCGCCGAGATCCAGTGCGCGGCTGTGGAATTCCTTGAGTGACAATCCTCCGGCGGTGGCGTCGCGGCGAAGCTGCTGCCAGATCCGTTGGCCCACAGCGTAGGACGGAGCCTGACCGGGCCAGCCGAGGTAGCGGTCGAGTTCGAACCGCAGGTTCTCCTCGGCCATGGCGCTGTGGGTGGTGAGGAAATCCCAGGCGCGGCCGGCGTCCCACCGGCCACCGTCGGGTGCGGTCAGACCGCAATGCACACCGATGTCGATCACCACGCGGGCCGCCCGGAAGCGTTGGGCGTCAAGCATGCCCATGCGGGTGCCGGGGTCGTCGAGCCAACCCAGCTCGGCCATCAGGCGTTCGGCGTAGAGCCCCCAGCCCTCGCCGTGCCCGGACACCCAACACGCCAGCCGCCGCCAGCGATTGAGCTCACCGGCGAGCACCACCGCACGGCCGATCTGCAAATGATGTCCCGGAACACCCTCGTGGAACACCGTGGTGGTTTCCTGCCAGGTGTGGAAGGTGTCCACTTCCGGCGGAACCGACCACCACATCCGCCCGGGCCGAGTCAGGTCCTCGGACGGTCCGGTGTAGTAGATGCCGCCGGTCTGGGTCGGGGCGATCCGGCACTCCAGGTTGCGCAGCGGTGTGACGATCTCGAAGTGGGTGTCCGCCAGTGCCTCCACGGCGCTGTCGGACAGCTGCTGCATCCACCGTTGCAACGCGTCGGTACCGGTGACGACGTAGCGGGGTTCGGCGTCGAGGCGCTGCAACGTCTCGGCCACCGAGGCGCCGGGGTACAGCTGTTCGGCGATGGATTCCTGTTCGCCGACAATGCTTTCGAGCTGCTGCAGACCCCACGCATAGGTCTCGTCGAAGTCGATCTCAGCACCGAGGAACGCACGGGAGAACAACCGGTACTCGTCGCGTCCGCAGGCGTCGGCGAGGCCCGCGTGCGGACCGATCTCGTCGCGCAGGGTGTCGGCCAGCCGGCCGTAGGCCACCGCGGCCGCCTCGGCGTGCTGCGCCAGGTCGCTGTTGAGCAACGGACTCTTGGCCGGCTCGTCGGCGACCATCGCGATCAACAGTCCTTGGGTGCGACGCGCCTGGGCGATGCCGCGCTCCACCTGACGGGCCGCCGGTGGGCGGCCCCGGCGGCGTAGCGATTCGGCGTACCCGCGAACCCGCGCGGGGATCAGCGCCAACCGGCGGTCGATCACCGCCCAGTCGCTGTCGGTATCGGTGGCCATCAGATCGAAGACATTGCGCATGATCTGCAGCGGAGATTCGATGACATTGAGTTCGCCGACGTCCAGACCCGCGTCGTGCAGATCGAGGGCGCTGCCCAGACGCTCCCGCATCGCGGCGACGGTGACCCGGTCGCAGCCGTCGACTGCCGCCACGGTGTCGAGTTCGGCCAGCGTGGCCCTGGCAGCGTCGGCGCGTGCGATCACCCCGTCGGGGGAGTAGTCAGTGAGCTCGTCGTCGTGGCCGAGGATCCCGAGTTCGGTTGCCGCACAAGGATCCAGCGCAGCGTAGGTGTCTACGTAACGTTCGGCGAGTTCGTCGACCGCCGTGTGCGCCCTACCCAAGGTCGTTCGTCGCGAAGGTGTCACAGGTGGCGGGATCACCGGTGCGATACCCCTGGGTGAACCACTTCTGCCGTTGCTCTGCGGAGCCGTGTGTCCACGCTTCCGGATTGACGCGGCCGGTGGCGGCCTCCTGGATCCGGTCGTCGCCCACCGAGGCCGCCGCCGACAAGGCGTCGTTGATATCGGTGTCGCTCAGCGGTTGCAGGAAGGTGACATCGGTGCCCTCCTGTTTGGTGATCGCCGCGTAGTGCGCCCACACGCCGGCGTAGCAGTCGGCCTGCAGTTCGGTGCGGACGCCGTTGCCGGTGGCGCCCTGGGCGCCCTGCTGCGCGCGACCGAGATCTCCGAGCAACTGCTGGACGTGGTGGCCGAATTCGTGGGCCACCACGTATTCCTGCGCCAAAGGCCCTCCGCTGGAACCGAACTGGTCCTTGAGAACCTGGAAGAAGGCGGTGTCGAAGTAGGCGGTCTGATCACCGGGGCAGTAGAACGGGCCGACATCGCTGGTGGCTGGGCCGCAGGCGGTGTCGACCGAGCCGGTGAACAGCCGCACCTGCGGGCGGGTGTAGTCCGGCATCAGCTGTGCCCACACCGCGTCCACGGAGTTGCCCGTTGCGATCACCCGGCAGTCGACGTTGGTGTTGGCGTCCACCCCGGTTCGGCACTGGCTGATGTCGACACCCGGGGCCTGGACACCTTCGGTGTCGAGGCCCTGCTGGCTGAGGACGTTGCCGGGGTCGACGCCGAGGAACAGCGCCACCACCACCACCAGCAGACCACCGAGGCCACCGCCGATCGCCATTCCTCGGCCGGGACCGCGACCCCCACCGCTGGAGGTCGTGGTGCTGGTGTCGATCCGCATACCTTCGTTGAAGGTCATCAGCCGCCCCTTGCTCGAGAAACCGCCACTACGTGCGGAACCAGCTTTGCACACTACGATTCGGGGGTGGCCGACGTCGCGGAACTCTCGACCATCGCGTATACGTCAGCCGGCGCGCTGCGGGGCACCACCGAGGGCGGTGTCGCCGTGTGGCGCGGGGTGCCGTACGCGCAACAGCCGGTGGGGCAGCGTCGCTTTCTGGCCCCGGCGCCGCTGCAGCCGTGGACCGGGGTGCGCGATGTCGTCGAGCACGGCCCGCTGCCGCCCCAGGGCCGATCCTTCGTCGGCGGCGGCCGAGACGATCCCAAGATCCGGGACGAGGCCTGCCTGACGGCAACGGTGTGGTCTCCCGACACCTCGGGTTCGTTGCCGGTGATGGTGTGGATTCCCGGTGGTGCGTTCGTTTACGGTGCCGGGCAGTTGCAGCTGTACAACGGCTCCAGGTTGGCGGCCAACGGCGGTGTGGTCGTCGTCAACATCACCTACCGGATCGGGGTGTTCGGCGGCTTCGAGCTGGGGTCACTGGGTGAGGGTTTTGACGACAACCTCTGTCTGCGTGACCAACTCACCGCTCTGCACTGGGTCCGCGAGAACATCGCCGCGTTCGGCGGCGACCCCGGCCGGGTCACGGTGTTCGGCGAGTCGGCGGGCGCCACGTCGGTGCTCGCGCTGCTGGCCTCACCGGCCGCCGACGGACTGTTCGCCCGCGCCATCGCCCAGAGCCCGGCGCTGCCGCTGATCGCTGACCGCGACACCCGGGCGGCGCAGGCGGACCGCTTCCTCGCCGAGGTCGGTGTGACGCCGGCTGAGCTCAAGAAGCTGCCACAACGACGGCTTCGGCGGGCCGCCGGCGTGATGCAGTCGATCAGCGCCGCGACCACACCGACGCTGGCCTATGGACTGACCTACGGAACCGACCTGCTGCCCCGGCATCCGATCGACGCCGCCCGCGCGGGCGCGGTGTCGGCGGTGCCGCTGATCATCGGCACCAACAGCCATGAGGCCTCGATGTTCGCGTGGACCAAACCGCCGATGCTGCCGACCACCCCGGACACCATCGACACCTACTTCGCCCGGCG
>JBEVFK010000165.1:0-14122 GCA_040512325.1 Mycobacterium sp.
TCGACACGTTGACGATCTCGAACGACGCGGCCCGCACCAGGCGCGCGGTCTCGGTGAGCAGCACGACGCCCGAAACGCCCGCCCACTCGGGTCGCGATGTGCCGAAGTTGCTGCCCAGATCGCCCAGGCCGGCCGCCGACAGCAGCGCGTCACACAACGCGTGCGCGGCGACATCGCCGTCGGAGTGCCCGGCGCAGCCGTCGGCGCCGTCGAAAAGCAGGCCCAGCAGCCAGCAGGGCCGCCCGGGCTCGATGGGGTGGACGTCGGTGCCCAGACCGACCCTGGGGACGCTCACCGGGGCGCACCTTCGCCGAGCAACGCTTCGGCGAGCAGCAGATCCACCGCGGTGGTGATCTTGAATGCCATGGGGTCGCCCTCGACTGTCTGCACCTGACCACCGATGCTCTCGACCATCGACGCGTCATCGGTGAAAACGCCCACGCGACCATAGGCCCGTCGCAGTACCGCAGTCGCGAAACCCTGGGGCGTCTGAACGGCGCGTAACCCGGCCCGCTCCGGGGTGCCGAGTACCACGCCGTTGGCGTCCACAGCCTTGACCGTGTCGACAAGTGGCAAGACCGGCACCACAGCGGTGTGACCGTCGCGCAGAGCCTGCACCACCCGGGCGATCAACGCCGGCGGCGTCAACGGCCGGGCAGCATCGTGGACCAGGATGAAGTCGGCATCACCCGTGGCATCCAGCGCAGCGCGCACCGATTCGGTGCGATCGATCCCGCCGCCGACCACGATGACCTCGAACCCGGGATCGGCCAGGATGAGCGCCGCCTCGTCGGTTCGATCGGACGGAACGGCCACGACCACCGCGTCGACCACCCCGGAATCGCGGAGGCCTGCGATGGCACGCTCGATGAGCGTGACACCACGCACGTGGACGAACGCCTTGGGAAGTCCCGCCGCCAGCCGCTCACCCGAGCCGGCCGCCGGCACTATCGCGACAGTGCGCACAGGCCGTCAGGAAGCGGCGGCCAGCGCCTCTTCGAGAATGATCTCGGCCTTGGCGTCGACGGTGTTCTCGGCAAGCGCGAGCTCGCCGACCAGAATCTGGCGTGCCTTGGCCAACATGCGCTTCTCACCCGCGGACAGCCCACGCTCCTGATCGCGGCGCCACAGATCGCGCACAACCTCAGCGACCTTGTTCACGTCGCCGGAAGCCAGCTTCTCGAGGTTTGCCTTGTATCGGCGCGACCAGTTGGTCGGTTCCTCGGTGTGCGGGGCCCGCAGCACCTGGAAGACCTTGTCCAGGCCCTCCTGTCCCACGACATCACGCACGCCGACGTATTCGGCATTGTCCGCGGGCACACGAACCGTGAGATCTCCCTGCGAAACCTTCAGAACGAGATATTCTCTCTGCTCGCCCTTGATGGTCCGGGTTTCGATCGCCTCGATCAATGCAGCACCGTGATGTGGATAGACAACGGTGTCTCCGACCTTGAAAATCATCAGTTTCGAGCCCCTTTCGCTACTCCACAATAGCACGGTGCCCCAACACAGGTGTTCCAACGGTGCAGGTCAGGGGCCACAACAGGCGCGACAGGGGGTTGACACGGGTCCGAAACCGTGCACGGAGCCACCCCTCCACACGTCGGCTTCTCCGACCTTCCAGCGACCTGCCACCCGAATTCGGCAGCGGTTCTCGTAGCGGGAAGACCGGTCGATCATCGCGGCCAGCAATGACTTAGCAATGTCCCGGATCGGCTCGCATCGCCCATGTCTCACGCCCTCGGCAACCCTTGAGTACCGCGGGCCGACGGCACCTACTACTCTGCATAGTCGAACCGTGTGGCCGCGAGCAGGAGGCTTTTCAGTGCCTAGTCAGAAGCGCTTCGAGAAGCCCTTCCAGATTTCCACGAGGGAGATCGCTACGAATTCCGGGCGGGCCGCCACCCGCGTCGGGCTCGCGGTGTGCGGGCTGTTCGTCGCCACCGCGATCGCCGGGTGCGGCGCCGGCCAGATTTCACAGGTGGCCACCCAGGCGCCCGCGGTGAACGGCACCGGCGGTGTCGTCGAGCAGATCGCCCTGCGGAACGTGCACCTCCAGGCGGAGCAGACCACCGCCGAAGTGGCACCGGGCACCGATGTCGAGCTGATCTTCAGCGCCACCAACCAGTCTCCCGAGGCCGACGACCGACTGCTGCGGGTCACCACCGAGGTCGGCACGGTCACCCTGTCCGGCGACACCGTGGTGCCCGCCAACGGCCTGCTCGAGGTCGGCGTTCCGGACGGGGTGGAGGAACTCGCCGCGGTCGAGGACGTCAAGGGCGCCGAGGCCACGTTGGTGTTGTCCGAGCCCATCAGCAACGGCCTGACCTACCCCATCACGTTCACCTTCGAAAATGCCGGCGACAAGACCCTGGACGTGCCCATTTCCGCAGGCAACTCACCGCGCCAAGGTGCAGGCGAGGAGCACGGCTCGGGTCACTAGCCGTGTCCTGCTGACCTTCTGTCACACCCGCCCGATACGGTCACGGCGTGGTTAAAGCTGGTGGCTCCAAGGCGCGCGCGCAGTACCGGTGCTCGGAGTGCCAGCACGTCACCGCCAAGTGGGTGGGCCGGTGCGCCGAGTGCGGCACCTGGGGCACCGTCGACGAAGCACCGGTGCTCACCGCACTCGGCGGCTCCGCACACCGTGCCATCGCCCCGGCCTCGGCCGCGGTGCCGATCAGCGCCGTCGATCCCACCCGCACCCGGCATGTGCACACCGGTGTCAGCGAACTCGACCGCGTGCTCGGCGGCGGCATCGTCGGCGGCTCTGTCACCCTGCTGGCCGGTGAACCCGGCGTCGGCAAGTCCACCCTGTTGCTCGAGGTGGTGCACCGGTGGGCCGAAGCCGGCCGTCGCGCTCTCTACATTTCCGGCGAGGAATCGGCCGGGCAGATCCGGATGCGTGCCGAACGCACCGGATGCACTCACGACGAGGTGTTCCTGGCCGCCGAATCCGATCTGCACACCGTGCTCGCCCACATCGAAGCGGTCCGGCCCTCGCTGGTGGTCGTCGATTCGGTGCAGACCATGTCCACCACCGACACCGACGGGGTCACCGGTGGAGTCACCCAGGTGCGCGCCATCACCACGGCGCTGACGGGGTACGCCAAAGCGGCCTCCGGATCCAATGTGGCGATGATCCTCGTCGGCCATGTCACCAAGGACGGCGCCATCGCCGGTCCCCGCTCGCTGGAGCATCTCGTCGACGTCGTGCTCCACTTCGAGGGCGACCGCAACACTTCGTTACGCTTGGTCCGCGGGGTCAAGAACAGGTTCGGTGCGGCCGATGAAGTCGGCTGTTTCCTGTTGCACGACAACGGGATCGAAGGCGTCGCGGATCCCTCGGGACTGTTTCTCGATCAGCGTCCCGAGCCGGTTCCCGGGACCGCGGTCACCGTGGCTCTCGACGGCAAGCGGCCACTCATCGGTGAGATCCAGGCGTTGATCGGCGGCCAGGAGGTCGCCTCCCCGCGGCGCGCGGTCAGCGGTATCGACCAGGCGCGGGTCGCGATGATCGCGGCGGTACTGGAAGCGCGGGCAGGCCTGACCATCGGCCGCCGCGACATCTACCTGTCCACCGTCGGCGGCATGCGGCTCACCGATCCCTCCGCCGACCTGGCGGTCGCGCTGGCCATGGCGTCGTCGTTCGCTCAGCTGTGCCTGCCCGCCGCCACCGTCGTCATCGGAGAAGTCGGGCTCGCCGGTGATCTGCGCCGGGTGACGGGCATCGACCGCCGGCTGGCCGAGGCCGCCCGACTGGGATTCAACACCGCGATCGTGCCGCCGGGCACCAAGGCACCGAAAGGGCTGCACACCCTCGAGGTCAGCTCCATGAGCGCCGCCCTGAAGACCCTGCTGCGCATCGCCGTGAAACCGACCAGCAAACCACCCGAACTGCGGCCGCCCACACGGCCCGACCTCAAAGTGGTGGAGGGTGGTCCGCCCGATCCGTTGACAGGGGACAATGGCTGGCTGTGACGCCCACTAACAAGCCGACACTGCGCGAGACGATCGGACGCCTCGCGCCCGGCACCGCGCTGCGGGACGGCTTGGAGCGCATTCTGCGCGGACGTACCGGAGCGCTGATCCTGCTGGGTTACGACGACAGCGTCGAGGCCATCTGCGACGGCGGGTTCGCCCTCGACGTGCGCTACGCCCCGACGCGGTTGCGTGAGCTGTCGAAGATGGACGGCGCGGTGGTGCTGTCCACCGACGGCAGCCGGATCATGCGGGCCAACGTACAACTGGTGCCCGATCCCTCGATCCCCACCGACGAATCCGGCACCCGGCACAGGTCGGCGGAACGGTCGGCGATCCAGACCGGATATCCGGTGATCTCGGTGAGCCATTCCATGAGCATCGTGACGGTCTACGTCGCCGGCGAACGGCACGTGGTCGCCGATTCCGCGACCATCCTGTCGCGGGCCAACCAGGCGATCGCCACCCTGGAGCGGTACAAGGCGCGCCTCGATGAGGTCAGCAGGCAGCTGTCCACCGCCGAGATCGAGGATTTTGTGACGCTGCGCGACGTCATGACCGTGGTGCAGCGGCTGGAGATGGTGCGCCGCATCGGCCTGGAGATCGACAGTGACACCGTCGAGCTGGGCACCGATGGCCGGCAGCTGCGTCTACAGCTCGAAGAACTGCTCGGCGGCAATGACATCGCCCGCGAACTGATCATGCGCGACTATCACGCCCATCCGGAACCGCCGTCCAAAGCGCAGGTGGCCGCCACCCTCGACCAGCTGGACAGCCTCTCGGACACCGAGCTGCTCGACTTCACCGCCCTGGCCCGGGTGTTCGGCTATCCGTCGACTGTCGAGGCCCAGGATGGCGCGCTCAGCTCCCGCGGCTATCGGGCGATGGCAGGCATTCCGCGGCTGCAGTTCGCCCATGTGGACCTGTTGGTCCGCACCTTCGGGTCCTTGCAGGGGCTACTGGCCGCCAGCGCCTCGGACCTGCAATCGGTCGAGGGCATCGGCGCACTGTGGGCGCGCCACGTCAGAGAAGGTCTGTCCCAGCTGGCGGAGTCGACAATCGCCGACCGACTGGCCTAACCGACCGGTGCAGGCAGCGGTGCGCCGGGCGGCGGAGCCTGCGGCGGCAGAGCCTCGGCCGGCGGCGCCAGCGGATCCACGGGCGCTCCCGGCTCGGCCAGGACGAACGGGACGGTCGCCGACCGCAGGTTGCCCAGTTGGACCACCAGGTTGTAGGTACCGGGACCGATCGGCTGACGCGGCAGCGGGCACTGCGCCTCGGAGCCCATGCCGGTCCACGTCACCTCGGTGGTGACCTGTTCCCCCGGGTTGAACGTCTTGACCAGCGTCTCGTTGGACGGCGCACAATCGAGGTTGGACCACAGCCGCTGGTTGTCCAGCGAGTAGACGTAGGCGGCGAGCACCGCTGCGCCGACGTCACGCTGGCAGCCAACCAGGCCGATATTGGTCACGACCATGGTGAATTTGGGCTGGTCACCGATGGCGTAGTTCGGTTGGCTGGTGATGCCCTTGACGGCCAGGGTGGAGTCGGGGCAGTCGTCGCCCTCTTGCAGCACCGGTGGCGGCGCGACGGCCACGGTCGGAGTGGGCGTCGGGGCCGGGGCGTCCACCGCGGGCGGAATCACCGGCGACTTGACCTCAGGGGTCGGTGTCGGAGCCAGTGGACCCTGCGCGGTGTTCGGCTGGTTGTCGGTGCTCTGCGATTCGGAGCTGGACCCGCTGGTGGCGATCACGAGAACGATCACGGCGACGACCACGACGACGAAAGCCGCAATGCCGATCGCCAACGCCCGGCGGCGGCGATAGATCTCCGGCGGTAGGTGACGATGCGGTTCCGTTTCCAGCACGTTCCCACGGTAAGGCCGTGTCACTGCTTGCCGTCCGACCTACCTCGGCGTGTCGCGACCCAGGTGAGGCAGCGAGGGTGTGCTATTCGCCGATATCTCCCAGATGTTCGCGCAGTGCCACTTTCCCATCGGCCAAGTGATAGGTGAGCCCGACGATCGCCAGTGTGCCTTCGGCCACCCGCTGGGAGATCACGGTCGACCGGTCGAGCATCTGCAACCCGGTCTCGATGACGTGCCGGGCCTCGAACTCGTCGACCCTGGTCAGGCCGTCGCGACGGCCCAGCAGAATGGACGGCGTCACCCGTTCGACGATGTCACGGACGTAGCCGCCCGGCACCGAGCCGTCGTCGAGTGCTGACAGCGTCGCTTTCACCGCGCCGCAGCTGTCGTGCCCCAGCACCGCGATCAGCGGGACGTTGAGGACGGTCACCGCGTACTCGATGGACCCCATCACCGCCGAGTCGATGACGTGGCCCGCAGTACGGACCACGAACATGTCGCCGAGGCCCTGGTCGAAGATGATCTCGGCGGCCACTCGGCTGTCGGCACACCCGAACACCACCGCGGTGGGCTTCTGCTCCACCGTCAGGCTGGCGCGGTACTCGATGCTCTGGCTGGGGTGCTGCGGCTTGCCGGCGACGAAGCGCTCGTTACCCTCTTTGAGTGCCTTCCATGCGGTCACAGGACTGGTGTTCGGCATGGGGCACATTGTGCCCTGCGGCGTGCGGCGGCACGCGGTGAGTATCAAAGCCGGTATCGATGCCGGTGAAGTGGTGACGTGGTTCGACCGTGAGCGTCGTGATCTGCCGTGGCGGAAATCGGATGTCACCGCCTGGCAGATCCTGGTCAGCGAGTTCATGTTGCAGCAGACCCCGGTCGCCCGGGTCCAGCCGATCTGGCTGGACTGGATCGCCCGGTGGCCCACCCCCTCGGCGACCGCCGCGGCAAGCGCCGCCGATGTGCTGCGGGCATGGGGCAAGCTGGGTTATCCCCGGCGCGCGAAGCGACTGCACGAGTGCGCGACGGTGATCGCGAACGACCACGGCGACGTGGTGCCCGCCGATGTGGAGGTCTTGTTGACGCTGCCCGGCATCGGCAGCTACACCGCGCGGGCCATCGCCTGTTTCGCCTATCAGCAGTCGGTGCCGGTGGTCGATACCAATGTGCGCCGGGTGGTGGCCCGCGCGCTGCACGGCCGTGCCGACGCCGCCGCTCCGTCCATCAAGCGAGATGAGGCCGACGTGGCCGCACTCATCCCGAATGATGCGTCCGCGCCCCGTTTTTCGGCTGGGCTGATGGAGCTCGGTGCCGTGGTCTGCACCGCCAGGAATCCACGATGCGGGTTGTGCCCACTGTCGGCGTGCGCGTGGCGGTCAGCCGGATTCCCGCCCGCTGTCATCGACGGCCGGGCGCCTGCCAAGCGGGTTCAGAAGTACGCAGGCACCGACCGTCAGGTTCGTGGTCGCCTAATGGATGTGTTGCGCGGCAGCACATCTCCGGTCAGCCGCAGCCAGCTCGACGTCGCCTGGTTGACCGACACCGCGCAGCGCGACCGCGCGCTGGACTCGCTGCTGGTCGACGGGTTGGTGGAGCAGACCGAGGACGGCCGATTCGCTTTGGCAGGCGAAGGCGCCGATGCCGAGGGACGAGGCTGAGAAGCCGAGCAGACAAGCACCGAAGGCGCCGATGCCGAGGGACGAGGCTGAGAAGCCGAGCAGACAAGGACCGAAGGCGCCGATGCGGGGTGAGTCAGGCAGTCGCCTGGCAGTCCTCGCAGGCGAACCGGCGGCGGTAGTCCGACGGCGTGATGCCGATGACCCGACGAAAGTGATGCCGCAACAACGTCGCGGTGCCGAAGCCCGCCTTGTCGGCGATCCGGTCGATGTCCAGGGTGGACTCCTCGAGCATCCGCCGCGCATAGAGGACGCGCTGATCGGTGACCCACTGCATCGGGGTGCGGCCGGTCTCCTCCACGAAGCGACGGGCGAATGTGCGCGCGGACATGTGCGCACGCGCGGCCAGCGACGCCACGGTGTGCGGGTGCTGAAGGTGGGCCATGATCCAATCGAGTTGCGGGGCAAAGCCTTCAGAGTGTCCGACCGGTATGGGCTGGTCGATGTACTGACGCTGGCCGCCGTCACGCTGAGGTGCCACCACCATGCGGCGGGCGATGGTGTTGGTGGCCGCGCTGCCGAGTTCCCGACGCACCAGGTGCAGACAGGCATCGATACCGGCGGCGGTCCCGGCACTGGTGATCAGGTTGCCGTCGTCGACGTAGAGCACGTTGCGGTCGACTCTCGCGGTGGGATAGCGGCGGGCCAGTTCATCGGCGTGCATCCAGTGCGTCGTACACGCGCGACCATCCAGGAGTCCCGCCGCACCGGCGACGAACGCACCGGAACACACCGTCAGGATGATCGAACCCGTGTCGGCCGCCTGCCGTATCGCATCGAGGGCGGCCTGCGGATACTCCGAGGACGCGATGGCCGGGATGGCCACCAGGTCGACCCCGAGCAAAGAACTGAAGTCGTGATCCGGCGTGAGACTGGCGCCCACCGACATGCGCACCGGGACACCGGCCTGCGGCCCGCAGACCTTGAAGTCGAAATTGGGGACGCCCTGGGCAGACCTGTCGATCCCGAAAACCTCGCAGATGACCCCGAATTCGAACGGCGCCAACCCATCCAGCACCAGCGCGGACACACTATTGATCATGGCAGTATGTTATCCCTCCTCGTCAGTTCTGCCACTGTTGGCGGTATTTGCACTGTCGCAGACTTACTGCCATGAACACTGCACTGACCTACCTGCTTCTGATCGCCGTCCTGCTCGCGCCGTTCGCCCTCATCGCCTTCCTCGCCCGTCAGGCCAACCGCGACGGCCACCTGCGCTGGCGCATAGACCAATTCCGGATCAGCGCGCCCATGATGGGGCGGCTCTTCGACGACGACTCTTTGTACAACGACGCCGACATGCGCCGAATCGGCCATGACCTCGACGCTGTGCGCACCCGTTTCGAAGAACACCCGAGCTGGCCCCAATCCGGCGTCCTAGGAGAACGCCGCTGACTGGTGGAAAAACGCCTCTACTGCGCGCTGGTATTCCTCCGGCGCGTCATCATGTACGAGATGGCCGGCCCCGGGCACCAGTCGATGAGACGCCCGGTGGCCGGTTTCGTGCATCTGGCGCATCTGGCCGGCCGGCGCCACGGAGTCGCCCGCCTCGATCAGCAGGACGGGCGCCCGAACCGCCTGCCACTGGGCCCAGTAGTCCCGGCGCCCCCACTCCGCGGCGATCTGGAGCCAGTGCTCGACGTGCCCGTGCAGGCGCCAACCGGTTGCAGTCCGGTCGAACGCCTCCAGGAAGTACCGGCCCGCGATGTCGCCGAAGATGTCGATGACGGCCTGTTCGTGGTCGAACTCCACCGGCAGGGTGAGCAGCCAGGGCTCCCACGGACCCGTGGTGCGGCCACGGAAGTCCGGCGCCATGTCCTCGACCACCAGCGCCGAGACCAGTGCAGGCTGCTGCGCGGCCAGACACCACGCATGCAAGCCGCCCATCGAATGGCCGATCAGCCGGACCGGTGCGCCGAGACCGGCCACGGCGGTACCCAGCTCGTCGACAAACCGCTCGGTGCTGATCGGATGGGGATCGACGACATCGCGACCGCGATGCCACGGCGCGTCATAGGTGTACACGGCCCCGAGCTGGGTGAGCCATGGCAGCTGCCGCAGCCATGTGGTCCCACGCCCCATCAAGCCGTGTACGAGTACCAGCGGAGCACCGTGCCCGCCCCGGTACGTCAGCAGATCGATCATGTCACCGCTCTTGTCGACACCTGAGAAGCGGTAGCCTAACGCCATGTCTGTGGTGAAGATCAACGCAATCGAGGTACCCGCCGACGCCGGCCCCGAGCTGGAGAAGCGGTTCGCCAACCGCGCGCATGCGGTCGACAATCAGCCCGGTTTCCTGGGCTTCCAGCTGCTTCGCCCGGTCAAGGGCGAAGACCGCTATTTCGTCGTCACCCAGTGGGAATCCGAAGAGGCGTTCCAGGCCTGGGCCACCGGACCCGCAGTGGAGGCGCACCAGGGTCAACAGAACAAGCCGGTGGCCACCGGCGCGTCGCTGCTGGAGTTCGAGGTTGTGTTGGACGTTGCCGGCACGAAGTCCTAGAACTGCAGGGCGCCTGATCGCTGCGCTGTGCTCGGCGGTCCTGACCACATCACTGGTCAACAGCTGCGCTTCCACCACCACACCGGCGGCCAATGCCGGTGACGCCGGCGTCCAGATCAACACCGGCACCCCCCAGGGCGTCCGGGCCAAGCAGATCATGGACATGCTCAACTCGGGGTGGCCCATCGGCCCCGTCGGCACCAAGACGCTGGCCGCCCCCGCCGTGGTCGAGTACGTCTGGCTGACCATGGATTCGATGTGGTACGACCGGCCATATACGTTGGCCGGCATCGATTTTCGAGCGGGCGCTGCGATATTGCATCTGGTGACCTCCTACGGCGCACGCCAGGACGTCGAGTTCCGCGTCAACGACAACACCCTGGTCGACCGGTTCAAGGTCACCAACCAGCCGCCGGAGATCAATTCGTGGGACGACGTTGACACGGCGTTGTCCAAGACCGGCGGCAAGTACTCCTACCGCGTCTCCCGGGTGACCGACGGCCGCTGCGAACAGGTAGCCGGCACCAATACCGCCGAATCCCTGCCGATGGCTTCGATCTTCAAGATGTATGTGCTTTACGCGGTGGCTGAGACGGTCCGGTCCGGCACGCTGTCCTGGGACGACGAGCTGGCCATCACGAGCAAAGCCAAAGCCCTGGGGTCGTCCGGTTTCGACAAACTGCCGCCGGGAGCGAAGGTCCCGGTGCGTGAACTGGCCGAGAAGATGATCGCCAACAGCGACAACATGGCCACCGATCTGCTGATCGAACGGGTGGGACGCCACGCGGTGGAGCAGGCACTGGTGCACACCGGCCATCACGAACCGGCCACGATGACGCCGTTTCCCACCATGCACGAGCTGTTCTCGATCGGGTGGGGTAAGCCGGATGTGCGCGAGCAATGGAAACAGGCCACGCCGAAGGGCCGCGCGCAGTTACTCCAGCAGGCCGATGCCCGCCCCTACGAACCAGATCCGACCCGGGGCACCTCACCCGCGTCGGCCTACGGCGCCGAGTGGTACGGCAGCGCAGAGGACATCTGCCGCGTGCACGCCGCGCTGCAACAGATCGCGAAGGACCCGGCGACAGCGCCGGTACGCGACATCATGTCGGCGATCCCCGGCATCGATCTCGACCGCAGCCATTGGCCCTACATCGCCGCCAAGGCCGGAAACCTGCCCGGCGATCTGACGTTCAGCTGGTACGCCGAGGACGACGCCGGTCAAGGCTGGGTGGTCAGTCTGCAGACCAACTGGACCCGGTTCCACGGCCCGGGGACGGCCGGTTGGCTGATGTCGGTGATCAAACCGACGTTCGCGCTGATCCCGCACGCTGACCACTAGGTCACCCGCAGGGTCCAGGCCTGACCACGGAAATGCAGCACCGTCCGGCTCACCGGCGCGATGTCGACGCGCCAGAATGATCTGGGGGGTGCGTCCAGCGCCACCAGCACCGCGGCCCGGATCACTGCCGGGTGCGTCACCGCCACCAGCCGGCCGCGGCTGGCCGACAGCGATTCCATCCACCCGCGGACCCGGTTCACCAACGCCACGATGGTCTCACCGCCGTGCGGTGCTGTGGTGACATCAGTCAGCCAGATCGCGAGTTCGGCCGGCTCGAGACCGCCGAGGACATCGCCGCGCCAGCGTCCGTGATCGAGATCGGCCAGCCGAGAATCGACCCTGGCGTGCAAGCCGAGCAGCTCGGCGGTCTGCCGCGCGCGTTTCTCCGGCCCGCAGATCGCGTCGTCGACCATGCCGAGATCGATTGCCGCGTCGACCTGACGCAGCCCGACGGAACTGAGTGGTTCGTCGGTGGGAAATCGTCCGGCTGACATCGCATCCGTCATGGCATGGGACACCAGGGTCAGCCGGACGACCTCACTCACGCGGGGAGGTTGACCTCTCGGCGACGGTTACCTTCCAGCAGCCGCGAGGACAGCGCGGCGAACACCAGACCGATGGTCGCGTAGACGATGACCTGGGTGCCCAGCGAGTACAGCCGGAACTCGTAGAGCACATCGGCCGGGAAACCCTCGTACACGATGACGCCCGCATCATCGACCAGAGGCCCGGGGGTCTCGGAGATGGTCGGCAGGATCAGCATGACCACTGCCACGGCCACGAGGTAGGCACCCGATGCTGCCAGCGTCGCGTTCCAGGCCCCGAACTTCGGCGCCCACCGACGTCCGAGCGCAATCGCGCCCAGCAGTAACGCCGCCGAGAGCACCACCATGGCGATGTAGAGCAGGGTCCGCTGCTGGATGGTCTCGTCCAGACTCAGTGCCGGCGGGCTGGCCGGGTACTTCAGCGACGGCACGATGTAGAGGCTCAGCAGCATGCCACCGGCGATGTAGACCGAGAGCAGCCGAGCCGAGATGTTGCCGACCCGGCCGTAGGTGACCGCGAAAACCACTGCGAACAGTGCCGCGATGGCCAGGCTGAACAGCAGCACGCCCAGACCCATCCCGATGTTCATCTGGACGGCCCGGGTGAACCCGCCGCCGTCTTCACCGTGACTGTGGGCGGCGGCCCCGGCCGCGGTCTCGATCGCCTCGTGGGCCGCACCGATGCCGTCCTCGTAGCCGATGGCCCGATCGATCTGCGGCTCGACGAAAATCCGTGCGAACAGAAACGCGAGCACACCGGCGGCAGCGCCGGCCAGCAGGCCGCGCCCGATAATTTGCTTCTCCATGTTGAGTTGTCTCCCTTACCGGCGGTCAGTGGCAGGGAAAGCCGAGGAGATGGCGGGCATCATGCACGAACTCATGGATGTCGGTATTGCTACCGAACACCGAGGTCGCGCCCTGATCCACACCGATGAAGTACAGCACCACCAACGCGAAGAAGGCAGTCAGAGAAAGCCACAGCGCGGCCTTGGTCGCCGAGAAATCGATGGCGGGCGCTCTGGAGGTCAGAGCGGAGCCTTTGTGTGCCTCTGGAGAGGTCATGTATTGCATTCCTTTCGGGGATGTCGCGTCCCTAGCGCAAAGTGACAGATTCGGGTCTGACTGTTAACAGTGGCGCGCCCGTTCTGGAGTCTCACCAGATTCCTCGTCTGTCGATTACATCGCACATCTTAAGCACCCGAGAGGACTTTTGGTTGCCGGGTAGGTCCGCACACGACAATGGGCGGCCACCCCGTAGGGTGACCGCCCATTGTGAGCTGTCCTGCTACTCCGCTGCGGTAGCTGTGCCGCCGGCACCCGCGCCCGCAAGATCCGGCTCGTCAGTGACGATGGATCGCTGCGCACCGCTGAACGTGAACTTCGCGTCCTCGCCCGCGCCCTCGCCGTCCCAGTTCTCGACGTCGACGGTGATGATCTGTCCCGGACCGATCTCGTCGAAGAGGATCTTCTCCGAGAGCGCGTCCTCGATCTCCCGCTGGATGGTGCGCCGCAACGGCCGTGCCCCCAGCACCGGATCGAAGCCACGCTTGGCCAACAGCGACTTGGCCTGGTCGGTGAGCTCCATGGTCATGTCCTTGGCCTTGAGCTGCTTGCCGACCCTGCCGATCATCAGATCGACCATCTGGATGATCTCTTCGCGGGTGAGCTGGTGGAACACGATGATGTCATCGATGCGGTTGAGGAACTCCGGGCGGAAGTGCTTCTTCAGCTCGTCGTTGACCTTGAGCTTCATCCGCTCGTAGTTGTTGTCGCCGCCACCCTGGGTGAAGCCCAGCCCGACCGCCTTGGAGATATCGGACGTACCGAGGTTCGAGGTGAAGATCAGCACGGTGTTCTTGAAGTCGACCGTGCGGCCCTGCCCGTCGGTGAGCCGACCGTCCTCGAGGACCTGCAACAGGGTGTTGTAGATCTCCTGGTGGGCCTTTTCGATCTCGTCGAACAGCACGACCGAGAACGGTTTGCGGCGCACCTTCTCGGTGAGCTGGCCGCCCTCTTCGTAACCGACGTATCCCGGAGGAGCACCGAAGAGCCGTGATGCGGTGAAGCGGTCGTGGAACTCACCCATGTCGATCTGGATGAGTGCGTCGTCGTCGCCGAACAGGAAGTTCGCCAGCGCCTTGGACAGCTCGGTCTTACCGACGCCGGACGGGCCGGCGAAGATGAACGAGCCCGACGGACGCTTCGGATCCTTGA
>JBEVFK010000166.1:0-25764 GCA_040512325.1 Mycobacterium sp.
GACGGCAGCCCCAACCTGGGCTACAAGGTTCGGCCCAAGGGCGGGTACTTCCCCGTCGCGCCGTATGACCACTACGTCGACCTGCGCGACGAGATGGCCACCAACCTGCAGAACGCCGGGTTCGTCCTGGAGCGCGGCCACCACGAGGTCGGCACCGCAGGCCAGGCCGAGATCAACTACAAGTTCGACACCCTGCTGGCTGCCGCCGACGACGTGCTGCTGTTCAAGTACATCATCAAGAACACGGCGTGGAAGAACGGCAAGACCGTCACCTTCATGCCCAAGCCGCTGTTCGGTGACAACGGCTCCGGCATGCACGCCCACCAGTCGCTGTGGAAGGACGGCAAGCCGCTGTTCCACGACGAGTCGGGCTACGCCGGTCTGTCGGACCTGGCCCGGCACTACATCGGCGGCATCCTGCACCACGCGCCGTCGCTGCTGGCGTTCACCAACCCGACGGTGAACTCCTACAAGCGCCTGGTTCCCGGCTACGAGGCACCGATCAACCTGGTGTACAGCCAGCGCAACCGTTCGGCGTGCGTCCGCATCCCGATCACCGGCAACAACCCGAAGGCCAAGCGCCTCGAATTCCGCTGCCCGGACAGCTCGGGCAACCCGTACCTGGCGTTCGCGGCGATGCTGATGGCCGGCATCGACGGCATCAAGAAGAAGATCGAGCCGCTCGCGCCCGTCGACAAGGATCTCTACGAGCTGCCCCCGGACGAGGCCGCCAACATCCCGCAGGCGCCGACGTCGCTGTCGGCCGTCATCGACCGGCTCGAGGAGGATCACGACTACCTCACCGAGGGTGGCGTGTTCACCGAGGACCTGATCGACACCTGGATCTCGTACAAGCGGGAGAACGAGATCATGCCGATCCAGATCCGTCCGCACCCGTACGAGTTCGCCCTGTACTACGACGTGTAAGTCCGAACAAAAGGCCGGGTGGCGTTCGCGCCATCCGGCCTTTTGTGTGGGCCAGAGAGCCCAGAGTCGGGCTGAGAGAATCGGTTTCAGTACTTCACAAGATCATGAGCGATCTTCAGCTTCTGCCCAGGTAACGACGGCGATGCACCGCTAGTTTGCCTTCATGGCAATAACCGCGAGGCTGTGGCTGATGACGATCACCATGGCGGCAGTCGTCGGCGGCGGAGTATGGGCCCAGCGCAAGTCCGTCGAGATCGAGGACGACGTTGACCGGCTGAAGCTCGTCGAATGTATCCGGATGCTGGAATTCGAGCGGTCCGTGTACCCGGAGACTCGCGCGTTCGTCAAGGACCGCCAGCGCTGCAGGAGCTTGCTCAATATCCGGTGAAACCGTTGTCGCGCAACGAATTCAAAGCCAGTTCAAGGCGCCGCCAAGAATCAACCCCGGCGACGGCAACTGCGGTATCCCCCGAACCCCCACCGAGCGGCCATCCCGTCTCACTCCCGGCAATCGCCGCTTTGCTCAGCTAGACGTTGCCCGCTCAACGATAGCGCTGAGGCGTTGACCAATCTGCTCAACCGCCCGGTCGCCGGGCGGACACTGGCAACGTCCACCAGTTCAGCCCAGCGCTAGGAGTGAAAATGAAATATGTGATGGCGTGGACGTCCCGGCTCAACGGTTCGGAGAAGGAGAACGAGGAGGCGGTACGCCGGGGCGTTGACTTGTTCAGCAAGTGGCAACAGCCGGAGAGCACGACGTTTCATCAGTTCGTCGGCCGCCTGGACGGTGCCGGGGGTTTCGCCTTCATCGAAACCGACAACCCTGCCGACCTGCTCGACGGAGTAGCCAAGTTCGGCCCGCTCAATGAATTCCAGCTCCACCCCGTGGTGGATGTCGTCGAGTTCATGGCCGCCGCCCAGGAGGGTGTGGAATACCGGGAGTCCATCAGCTGAGCCGTGAGCGTGGGGTTGGTCGACGCGCACCTCACGAATTGCGTGGATCAACCCCACGTTCGCCGAACCGGGTTGTGGGTGTGTTCTAGTTGCTGACCATGCGGATATTGGTGCAGCGCGTCACCTCAGCGAGTGTCTCGGTCGGCGGTCAGATCGTCGGGGCCATCACCCCGGCAACGCAGGGCCTGGTGGCACTGGTGGGCGTCACCCACGACGACGATGCCGCGACTGCCCGGCGCCTGGCCGAAAAGCTCTGGCAGTTGCGCATACTCACCGGCGAACGCAGCGCCGCCGATGTCGGCGCACCCATCTTGGTGGTCAGTCAGTTCACCCTGTACGCCAACACCGCCAAGGGCCGTCGGCCGTCGTGGAACGCTGCGGCGCCGGCCGCGGTGGCCGAGCCGTTGGTGACCGAGCTCGCCGAGGCCTTGCGAGAGCTGGGCGCGATCGTGGCCACCGGAGTGTTCGGCGCCGACATGTCGGTGGCACTGGTCAATGACGGGCCGGTCACAGTGTTGCTGGAGATGTGAGGCCCGCCATCGAAACGGACCCTGGTCCGAATTCTCTCTAGGGTGGATGCCATGACTTCCACCCTGGACGCTCGGCTGAGTTCGTCATCCTCGACCGCCCTCGGCGTGTTTCGTATCATCGTCGGCCTGCTGTTCCTCGCTCATGGCGCCTCGAAGATCTTCGGCTTTCCCGAAGGCCCCGCCGCACCGATCGGCGCGTTCCCCGGTTGGTGGTCCGGCCTTCTCGAGGTGGTGCTCGGCGCCTTGGTGGCCCTCGGCTTGTTCACCAGGGCAGCGGCTTTCCTCGCGGCGGGCGTGATGGCCGTCGCCTACTTCTGGGTGCACTTTCCTCAGAGCTTCTGGCCGAGTGTCAACGGCGGCGAGGCTGCGGTGCTGTTCTGCTTCGCGTTCCTGCTGGTCATCTTCACAGGTCCCGGCGGGGTCGCAATCCAGCGTCGATAGCGCGGAATGCCTTTGGGGTCATCGCCTGAAAAGTAAGCTCGCGTCATGACCCAGAACCTGAACGCCCGTCTCAACCCGCAGGCTCCCGCGGTCCTGAGCCTGTTCCGCGTTGTCGTCGGCCTGCTGTTCTTCCTACACGGCACATCAAAGATCTTCGGTTGGCCCGGCGGCCCTCAGGTACCCGTCGGCACCTGGCCGTTCTGGTGGGCCGGCATCATCGAACTGGTGGTCGGCGCCCTGGTCACCATCGGATTGTTCACTCGTCCAGCAGCTTTCATCGGCGCAGGACACATGGCAGTGGCCTTCTTCTGGCAGCACCTGCCCGGCGGGTTCTGGCCGATCAACAACGGCGGCGAGGCCGCGGTGCTGTTCTGCTTCGCCCTGCTGCTGCTGGTCTTCAGCGGCCCCGGTGTGTACGCGGTGGAATCACGCAGAAGCAGCGGACGGGTGGTCACCGGTCGCGCCACCCGGCGGGGCTGGCGCCGCTGATATGACCATCAAAATCACACCGTCGTGGCACGACGACGAGGTCAGCGCCCTCTACGAGCTGGCGAGGGGCTTCTTCGAGCGCGAGGTCGTGGCCCACGTCGACAAATGGGACGCCCAACGCCACATCGATCGCGCGGTCTGGCTCGAGGCGGGCAAGCTCGGGCTGCTGCTGTGTTCCATTCCCGCTGAATACGGTGGCGGCGACGGCACTTTCGCCCACGATCTCGCGGTGTTCGACGCGCAAGGGTATGCCGGCGATCTCTCGCTGGGCATCGGCGTCCACAGCGGTATCGTGCCGCACTATCTCCTGGCCTACGGCAGCGAGGAGCAGAAGCACGCCTGGTTGCCGCCGATGGCCACCGGCGAAGTGCTGGCGTCCATCGGCATGACCGAGCCCGGCGCGGGCTCGGACCTCAAGGCCATCCGCACCACTGCCGTTCTCGACGGTGACCACTACGTCGTCAACGGGTCCAAGACCTTCATCACCAACGGTGGTTCGGCCGACATGTCGCTGCTGGCGGTCAAGACCGACCCCAAGGCAGGGGCCCGCGGCATCTCGCTCCTGCTGGTCGACCTGCGTGACGAGCCCGGCTATCAGGTCACCAGGGTGCTGGACAAGGTCGGCATGCACGGCTCCGACACCGCCGAGCAGTCGTTCACCGATGTCCGGGTACCGGTGACCAATCTGCTCGGCGGCGAAGAGGGCAAAGGGTTCGGCCAGATGATCGCCCAGCTGCCGCAGGAACGGCTGATCGTCAGCGCCCAAGCGGTCGGTGGGATGGAACGCGCCGTCGATGAGACCGTCGCCTACACCAAGGCACGAGAAGCTTTCGGCCACAGTTTGTTCGCTTTCCAGAACACAGCGTTCGAGCTCGCCGAATGCACCACGATCGCGCGAACGTGCCGAGTCTTCTTGGATCACTGCATCGACTCGCATCTGCGTGGCGAGCTCGACAGCACCGAGGCCGCGATGGCCAAGTACTGGCTCACCGATCAGCAGTGCGCCGTGATCGACCGGTGCGTGCAGCTGCACGGCGGTTACGGCTACATGCGTGAATACCTGATCGCCCGGATGTACGAAGATGCCCGGGTGCAGCGCATCTACGCCGGCGCCAACGAGGTGATGAAAGAGATCATCTCGCGCAGTCTGTGACGTGAAAGGGGCTCGACGGTGCGGGTATTCGTCACCGGCGGCACGGGTGCGATCGGCAGTCACGCCGTGCCGGCGCTCCTCGCCGCGGGTCACGAGGTCACGGCCATGGCTTGCGGTGTCGCTGTTCGATCGTCCCGGGCTCACCGCAGCCTTCCGCGACCAGGACGCGGTGGTGAACAGCCGGGCTCTCGCCGAGGCCGTCGGCGTCAGGGCTTGGGTCACCGGGCCGGGGCGGCTCGCGTCCCTGTTGGGCGACCGGACCACCTCGATGACGAGATCGCTGCGGGTCCGCAACTCCCATTTTCGCGCGGCCACCGACTGGGCGCCGCGGTACCGCAGTGTGCGCGAGGGTTATCGGGCCATGGCGGCCGGCCTGCAGACCCGCTAGTCCGGCAGCAGGTCGGCGCGGAAGCGCTTCATGCCGTCCACCTTCTCGGCCAGTGTGGCCTGCGGACCGCTGTAGAACATCCACGGCATCGTGATGATGCCGTCGATACCGCCGGCCTCGGCGCGGGCGAAGTGTTCCGGGGTGAACGCATCCGTCAGGGGCGTGATGACGGTGAAATCGTCCATCGACAAACCGTTTTCGGCTCGCAGCCCGCGCAGTGTGGCAATCCGTTCCAGGGCCCGGTCGGTGGTGATCAGGTCGCCGATCCAGCCATCGTGTCGGGCCGCGCGTCGCAGCGCGATATCCGACAGTCCCCCGACGTAGATCGGGATGGGCGGCGGTGTGGGTTGCATCTCGAGCCGGGGCGTCGGGTAGAACTCGCCGTCGAACTCGGTCCAGCCCGGCTGCCACAGCGCCTTCATCAGTTCGAGCATCTCGTCGGTGCGCTTGCCCCGCCGCGCGAACTGCTGCCCCATGAGTGTGAACTCTTCTTCGCACCAGCCGACGCCGATGCCGAGTTCGAGGCGCCCGTCGGCCAGGTAGGCAGCGGTACCAATGGATTTGGCCGCCGAGTAGGGATCGCGCATCGCGGGGATGTAGACGGTGGTGACGAACCGTACCCGCGTGGTCACCAGGGCCATGGCCCCGATCAGCACCCAGGGATCGGGCCAGTCGGTGAATGCCTCCCAGCGCCGCTTACCGTCCTTGGTGTAGGGATACGGCGTCTGCAACGTCTCGAGGTTGACGACGTGATCGGGGATGGCGATCCCGTCATAACCGAGATCGTCTGCGGCCTTGGCTATTTCGACGGCTTCCTTGGTGTCCAGGAAGGCTGTGCTGACGTAGAACCGCACCGCTGGTCAGCCGACTTCTCGGGCCCAGACCGGCAGGATGAACACCCCGTCGGCCTCGACCGTGGTGCCCTCGGCATCGGCGATGAAACCCCTTGCGAAGGTCTTCACCCCCTCGACCCGCTCGATATAGGCCTCGGCGCGCAGCTCGCCCAACGGGGTACCGCGCAGGTACTTGCAGGTGATGGTGCCGGTGAAGGTCGGCTTGTTGCCGAGGCTGGCCGCCTCACCGAGCAGGTGGTCGAGCACCAGTGCGCAGATGCCACCGTGCACGTGGGCCGGCGGGCCCTCGTAGGCAGCACCCAAGGTGAACTCGGTCCGGCAGATCCCGTCGTCGCCGCGGGTGATCACCAGTGGCGGCGCCATCGGGTTGCGCACGCCGATGACGGGATTGCCCCAGGCCTGCCCACGGCCGTCGACGGCGTAGCGCACGCCGTAGGGTCCGTCCTTCTGCTTGGCCCGCAGCCCGGCGGTCACCGCCTCGATGGTGGCCTGGGCGTTCCGGACGGTCTCGTCGTCGACTTCGGTGCGGATGGTGGCGTCCAGCAGCTCGCGCACCGCGTGGGCGAAGGGCTCGTAAAGAGCCTTCTGCCGGTCGAACTCCGCACCGCTGATGGGCTCATAGACGAACTTCTCCCGCATCCGTCCTTGATATCACTGAGGGGTCTGTGAAACTGCGGCAGGGCCGCTCAGCCGAAGACTTTCCGCACCACAGCCTTGGCCCGCCGGGTCACCCGCAGGTAGTTGTCCAGGAACTCGCTGCCGTCTTCGTTGTGCCAGCCTGCGGCCACCGCCACCGCGTTGAGTTGCCGACCGGGGCCCGGCAGCTGGTCAGTCGGCTTGCCGCGCACCAGCACCAGCGCGTTGCGTGCCCGGGTGGCGGTCAGCCACGCCTGCCGGAGCAGGTCCACGTCGCCTTCGGCGATCAGCTCGGCGGCGCCGATGGCGTCCAGCGATTCCAGTGTCGAGGTGTTGTGCAGCGCGGGGATCTTGTCCGCGAACCGCAGCTGCAGCAGCTGCACGGTCCATTCGATGTCGGCGAGTCCGCCGCGCCCGAGTTTGGTGTGGGTGTTCGGATCGGCACCGCGCGGCAGCCGTTCGGCGTCGACGCGGGCCTTGATGCGCCTGATCTCCTGAACCGACTGCTCGGACACGCCGCCGGCCGGATACCGGGTCTTGTCGATGGTCAGCAGGAAGCGATGCCCCAGTTCGAGGTCACCGGCCACCGGGTGGGCCCGCAGCAGCGCCTGGACTTCCCAGGCTTGGGCCCACTGGTCGTAATAGGCCGCATAGGACGCCAGTGTGCGCACCAGCGGGCCGTTGCGACCCTCGGGCCGCAGGTTGGTGTCGACTTCCAGTGGCGGATCTGCACTCGGGGTGCCCAGGAGCGCGCGGATCTGCTCGGCGATCGACACCGACCACTTGACCGCCCGCGCTTCATCCACCCCGTCGGCGGGTTCGCAGACGAACATCACGTCGGCGTCCGACCCGTAGCCGAGCTCGCCGCCACCGAGACGACCCATGCCGATCACCGAGATCTTGGCCGGAAGTTGGCCGTCGGCAGGGGTATTCGCCCGCGTGACGGCCTCCAGCGCAGCTTGCAGCACGGCCACCCACACCGAGGTGAGCGCCTTGCACACCGCCCGCACCTCCAGCATGCCGAGTAGATCAGCCGAGGCGATCCTGGCCAGTTCACGCCGGCGCAGGGTGCGGGCCGCGGCGATCGCCTTGGCCGGATCCGAATGCCGACCGGCAGCGGCGACCAGGGATCGGGCCACCACCTCGGGTTCGGAGTCGAGCAGCTTGGGGCCCGTGGGGCCGTCGGCGTAGGACTGGATGACCTCGGGCGCGCGCATCAGCAGGTCCGGTACGTACGCCGAGGTGCCCAGCACGTGCATCAGCCGTTTGGCCACGGCGCCCTCGTCACGCAGGCTGGCCAGATACCAGCGCGCGTCGGACAGCGATTCACTGATCCGGCGGTACGCCAGCAGCCCGGCGTCGGGATCGGGGGTATCGGAGAGCCAATCCAGCAGCGTCGGCAGCAACACGGTCTGCACCCGCGACCGCCGACCGCCGTGGGCGGTCAGCGCCGCCAGATGGGTCAGCGCGCTGCGCGGCGCTTGGTAGCCGAGCGCGGTCAGCTGACGTTCGGCGGCCTCGTTGGTCATTCCCGGCGTGAAGTCCACTGCAGCGCCGATGGATTCGAGCAGCGGCTGGTAGAACAGTTTGGCGTGCAGCCGAGACACCCGCACGCTCTGGCGTTTGAGCTCTTCGCGCAGCACTCCGACCGCGTCGTGTTGGCCGTCCGGGCGCATGTGCGCAGCCCGGGCCAGCCAGCGCATGGCCTCGTCGTCGTCGGGCGCGGGCAGCATGTGCGTGCGCTTGAGACGCTGCAACTGCAGCCGGTGTTCGAGCAGCCGCAGGAACTCATAGGACGCAGTCATATTGGCGGCATCGTCGCGACCGACGTACCCGCCGGCACTGAGCGCAGCCAGGGCGTCCACCGTCGAGGTCACATGCAGGGAATCGTCGGTGCGGCCGTGTACCAGCTGCAGCAACTGCACCGCGAACTCCACGTCACGCAGGCCGCCGGTGCCGAGCTTGATCTCCCGGGCCCGCACGTCGGCGGGTACCAACTCCACCACGCGCCGGCGCATCGCCTGCACGTCGACCACGAAATCCTCACGCTCGCAGGCGGTCCACACCATGGGCAGCAGGGCGGCCAGGTACTGCTCACCCAGGTCCGGATCGCCGGCCGACGGCCGGGCTTTCAGCAGTGCCTGGAACTCCCAGGTCTTGGCCCATCGTTCGTAGTAGGCGATGTGCGATTCCAGCGTGCGCACCAGTTCGCCGCGTTTGCCCTCGGGTCGCAATCCGGCGTCGACTTCGAAGAACGTCTCCGACGCCAGGCGCATCATCTCGCCGGCGACGCGGGTGGCGACCGAGTCGGCCTTTTCGCCCACGAAGATGATGTCGACGTCGCTGACGTAGTTGAGTTCCCTGGCACCACATTTACCCATCGCGATGATGGCCAGCCGCGGCGCCGGGGTGTCTCCCTTGCAGACCACGGTGGTCGCCACGTGCAGCGCGGCCGCCAGCGCGGCGTCGGCCATGTCCGACAGGTGCGCTCCCACGGTCGGGAACGGCAGCACCGGTTCGTTCTCCACCGTCGGCGCCACATCCAGCGCGGCGAGCACCAGCAGGCGGTCGCGGTACAGCTTGCGCAGCGGCGAAACCACTGTGGCCATGGGAGTTTCGGCGGTGACGTGAGCGACGACGTCGAGGAACATCCGTTTGAGCTCGTCGGCCGACGGAAGGGTCACCTGGCCCTTCTCGGCCCCCTGCAGCAACCGCCAGGAATCCGGATGGGCCACCAGATGGTCCCCCAGTGCGAGCGAGGAACCGATGGCGCCGAGCAGCCGGCCGCGCAGGCCCTTGTCCTTGAACAGTGCGTTGTTGAGCTCGTCCCAGTCCGAGCCTGCGGCATCGGCGAGACGGACCATGGTGCGCAGGGCGGAGTCGGCGTCGGGTGCCCGCGACAGCGACCACAGGAGTTCGATGTGCGCGTCGGTATTCCATCCCAACCGGGCCAGATCGGCCCGCGCGGGAGGTTCGACCAACCCGAGCCTGCCTACGCTGGGCAGCTTCGGGCGCTGCGTGGCGGGTTTGGACACGACAGCACGGTAACGCACCGCCGCTGCGGTTTGGCAATCCTTGCCGGAGAGCTAAAGCGACAGATACGTCTTCAGTTCGTACGGGGTGACCGTGCTGCGGTAGTTCTCCCATTCGGCCCGCTTGTTGCGCAGGAAGAAGTCGAAGACGTGTTCACCGAGCGCCTCGGCCACCAGTTCCGAGCCCTCCATGGCTTCCAGAGCGTTACCCAGGCTGTTCGGCAGCTCGCGGTAGCCCATGGCGCGCCGTTCTTCGGGCGTCAGGCTCCACACGTTGTCCTCGGCCTGGGGTCCGAGCACGTAGCCCTTCTCCACGCCGCGCAGGCCGGCGGCCAGGATCACCGCGAACGTCAGGTAGGGGTTGCACGCCGAGTCGGGACTGCGCACCTCGACGCGCCGCGACGATGCCTTGTTCGGGGTGTACATCGGCACCCGCACCAGCGCCGACCGGTTGGCCGCTCCCCACGACGCCGCCGTGGGGGCTTCGCCGCCGTGCACCAGACGCTTGTAGGAGTTCACCCACTGGTTGGTGACCGCGCTGATCTCACTGGCGTGCTCGAGGATCCCGGCGATGAACGACTTGCCGACATCGGAGAGCTGCAGCGGGTCATCGGGGCTGTGGAAGGCGTTGTTCTCGCCTTCGAACAGGCTCATGTGGGTGTGCATGGCCGAGCCCGGGTGTTCGCCGAACGGCTTGGGCATGAACGAGGCCCGTACCCCCTCTCCGAGCGCCACCTGCTTGACCAGGTACCGGAACGTCATCACGTTGTCGGCCATCGACAGGGCGTCGGCGTAGCGCAGGTCGATCTCCTGCTGCCCGGGCGCGCCTTCGTGGTGGCTGAACTCCACCGAGATCCCCATGGCCTCCAACGCGTCGATGGCGTGGCGGCGGAAGTTGGGGGCCGAGTCATGGACGGCCTGGTCGAAGTAGCCGCCGTTGTCAGCAGGGACGGGCACACTTCCGTCGTAGGGACCGGGCTCCAGCAGGAAGAACTCGATCTCGGGATGCACGTAGCAGGAGAAGCCCAGGTCGCCGGCCTTGGCCAGCTGCCTGCGCAGTACGTGGCGCGAGTCGGCCCACGAAGGGGAGCCGTCGGGCATGGTGATGTCGCAGAACATGCGCGCCGAGTGGTGATCGCCGCCGCTGGTGATCCACGGCAGCACCTGAAAGGTGGACGGATCGGGCCGGGCCACGGTGTCGGATTCCGACACGCGCGCGAAGCCTTCGATGGACGAGCCGTCGAACCCGATGCCCTCTTCGAAGGCGCCTTCGAGCTCGGCCGGGGCGATCGCCACAGACTTCAGGTAACCGAGGACGTCGGTGAACCACAGCCGCACAAAACGGATGTCCCGTTCCTCCAGCGTGCGCAGCACAAATTCCTTCTGGCGATCCATGATCGCGAGCGTAGGCATCGGCTGTTAAATCTGTGTTACGGCGGTGAGTCGGCTCGGGCTAGCAATGCAGATTTTCCGGCGGCGCCGTTAGCTCGACGAGGTAGTTCACCGTCGCGCTGTCCACGCATTGCTGCCCGTTGAACACCACCGTGTGCTGGGTGCCGTCGAAGGTGATCAGCGGCGCCTGGAGTTGCCGGGCCAGGTCCACCCCCGCCTGGTAGGGCGTGGCGGGATCGCGCGTGGTCGACACCACCACCGCCTTGCCTGCCGCCGCGGGCGCGGCGGGTCTCGGCGACGACGTGGCCGGAACCGGCCAGAACGCGCAGATGTCGCGCGGCGCGAAGCCGGTGAAGCCGCCGTAGGCCGAGAACGGCGCGACGACGCGCATCTTCTGGTCGAAGGCCGCCCAGGAGGCGGGATCGGTGGGCACCGGCGCGTCCACGCAGCGCACGGCGTTGAACGCGTCCTGCTTGTTGGTGTAGTGCCCCTGGGCGTTGCGGCCCAGGTACTCGTCTGCGAGCAGCAACAGGTCGTCGGCGTCGGTGCCGCGCTGCAGACCCAGCAGTCCGCTGGTGAGGTAGTTCCAGAAGCGCGGGCTGTAGAGCGCCCTGCCGGTGCCGGTGATGGCATCGGCACGGCTGAGCCCGCGCGGATCCGCGGTGCGGCCCGGTTGCGTGGCGAGCGGATCCACCAGTGCGTGGTAGCGGTTGACCCACTGGGTGGGGTCCTGCCCCAGTGGGCAATCCACGGACCGGGCACAGTCGGCGGCGTACTCGTCGAACGCGGTCTGGAATCCGGCGTTCTGGCGCAGGGTCTCGTCCATCGTCGGTATCGACGGATCGACGGCGCCGTCGAGCACCATCGCCCGCACGTGCGCACCGAACTGCTCGAGGTACGCGGTGCCGATCTGGGTGCCGTAGCTGAATCCCAGGTAGCTGAGTTGCTCGTCGCCGAGCACCCGGCGCACCGTGTCGAGGTCGCGCGCGGCGGTGGCCGTACCCACGGTGGCCAGGAAGTCCGTCCCCATCCGCTGCACGCACTGGTTGACGTACTGCTGGTAGAGCGCTTCGATGCCTGCGACTCCGGCGGGGCTGTAGTCGACCATCGGTTCGCGTCGCCACGCGTCGAACTCGGCGTCGGTGCGGCACCGCAACTCGGGGGTGGAGTGTCCGACACCGCGCGGGTCGACGCCGACGAGATCGAAGTGCTCGGCGATCGGGCTGCCTGCGAGGGCGGTACCCATGCCGGCGACCGTGTCGACCGCCGAGGCGCCCGGGCCCCCGGGGTTGACGAACAGCGGTCCGATCCGTGTGCCGGTGGCCGGGATCCGGATCACCGCGAGCCCGGCCTGGGCGCCGCCGGGATTCTCGGGGTTCACCGGTACCTGCACCGTGGTGCACTGCGCCGTGGGCGGCGCCGTCACCCGGCCGGCGAACTGGGCACAGTCACCCCAAAGCTGTTGCGATACAACAGGTTCGAGGACAGGTTCGGGTGCAGCCGTGGCGCTGGGCACCGATACCGCGGTGAGCATCGCGAGGGTGAGCAGCATCAAGCCCGGGACGCTGGTGCGACGCATGGGTCATATGGTTGCACGCCCGCGCCGCGTGCCCCTACCGCAGCAGGTCACGCTCCGATCTCAGTACGGCCGCGGCTGCTCCGGGGTGGTCAGCATCGGGCATCCGGCGCCGGCATGGCGCCGTCGATCAGGTACCTGGTGGCGTAGTCGTCCACACACGCGTTTCCCTGGTAGACGACCGTGTGCTGGGTGCCGTCGAAGGTCAGCATGCCGCCGCCGAGCTGCTTGGCCAGTTCCGCGCCGGCCTCATACGGAGTGGCGGGATCGCCGGTGCTCGAGACCACCAGTGTCGGCGGCAGATCCGGCACCGAGACCTCGTGCGGTTCACTGGTCGGCGGTACCGGCCACATCGCACAGGTGGGCGTCGGTGTGAGACCGGTGAATTCGCCGTAGGCCATGAACGGCGCGGCCTCACGCAGCCTGCGGTCCTGCTCCACCAGCACGGCCTTGTCGGTGATCCGCGGCTTGTCCACGCAATTCACCGCGATCCGGGCGTCGTTGGCGTTGGTGTAGTGCCCGTCCTGAGAGCGACGCATGTACATGTCGGCCAGCACCAGCATGGTGTCACCGCGGCCCGCCTCGAGCTCGGTCAGCCCCTGGGTCAGGTGCCGCCACAGGTTCGGCGAATACAGCGTCATGATCGTGCCCACGATCGCGTCACTGTTCGACAGGCCACGGGGATCGGCGGTCTCGGCCGGCGCGGTGGTCAACGGATCGACCAAACTCTTGTACACCTCAACGGCTTTGGCCGGGTCGGTACCGAGTGGGCAGTCCGGACTCTTCGCACAGTCGGCGGCGTAATCGTTGAACGCGTTCTGGAAGGCCTGGGCCTGCTTGATGTCGGCTTCGATGGGATCGGCGTTGGGATCGACCGCCCCGTCGAGGATCATCGCGCGCACGTGCTGGGGGAACTGCTCGGCGTAGGCCGCCCCGATCCGGGTGCCGTAGGAGAAGCCCAGGAAGGTCAGCTTGTCGTCCCCGAGGGACTGACGGATGGCATCGAGGTCCTTGGCGACGTTGGCGGTGCCGACGTTCTCGAGGAAGTCGGTGCCCATCTTGTCGACACACCGCGCGATGAACTGCTCGGTCATCTCGTTGATGTGCGCAACACCTTCGGGGGTGTACTCCACGGTCGGGTCGGCCCGCAGACGGTCGTTGTCCGCATCGGAGTTGCACCACAGCTCCGGGGTGGATGACGCGACCCCCCGGGGGTCGAACCCCACAAAATCGAACCGCTCGCGAATCTCGGCAGGCAGGGAGTGGACCATGCTGACCGCCGCCTGCACCCCGGACTCCCCCGGTCCGCCGGGGTTGACCACCAGCGAGCCGATCTTGTCGCCGGTGGCGGGGAATCGGATCAGCGCGAGCTCGGCGGCGCCGGCGTCGGGATTGTCGTAGTCCACCGGGACGGCGAGCTGACCGCACTGGGTATCGGCCGGCAGGTCCACCTGACCGCCGTCGCGCAGTTCACAGGGCGCCCAGTCGACCGGCTGCCCTACCGGCAGACCCGCGATCACCGCACTGCCGTCGATCACCTGGCTGCATCCGGCCGCGCCCAGCACCAGTCCCACCGTCGTCACCCCGATGACGGCGGCACGCAGGGTCCGGCGGTGACGAAGCAAGCTCATGGCCATCATGCTGCCATGTGCCTGCCGGGAATCGCCGAAGCCCAGGTAGGCGCGCCTTCGGTCGGCCTATCCGCTGGTCACCGTCATCCGTCGACAGCTGACAGCAGTTCCGTCATACCGACCGCGAAGTCGTCGGCCATGTCCCACAGTTCCGGTAGCAGCTCGGGGCAGGAGATCAGGCCGACGTCGAGCGCGCCGTTGAGCGACATCACGGTGATGTTCAACCCCGACCCGTGGAAGATCGGCCCCAGCGGATACATCGCCTTGACCTCCGAGCCCAGGAAGTACAACGGCACCTGAGGGCCCGGCACATTGGAGACCACCAGGTTGTGCACCGGGCGCGCCTCGGTCAACCGGGAGCGGGCGTAGACGCGCATCGCGGCACCGAACACCGCGGGTGCGGCGAACTGCGACCAGTCCTGCAGCAGCGACGCCGAGATGGCCGAACTGTGTTCTTTGGCAACGGAACTGGCTTCAGCGATGGCCTGCAGCCGGACCGCCGGGTCGGCGATCTCGGTGTGCAGGCTGGAGAACATGCCGGAGACCTTGTTGCGGCCGGGCCGGTCGGAGGTGTCGTGCACCGACACCGGCACCATCGCGATCAGCGAGTTCTCCGGCAGCTCGTCGCGGTCGAGCAGGAACTGCCGCAGTGATCCGGAGACCAGCGCCATCACCACGTCGTTGAGCTTGACCCCGAAGTGGTTCTTGACCTTCTTGACCTCGGCGAGGTCGAGTTGGGCGTAGGCGATGTTGCGATGGCCGGTGACCGTGGCGTTGAACCTGGTCTGCGGCGCGGTGAACGGGCTGGCCATCGCCGAGCCGCTGATGGCCCGGCGCACGGTGTCGACGACGGTGGTCACCGTCGCGGGCAGTGTCTTGGTGGCCAGGTGGAGGGGGCGGTTGGCGTAGCGCACCAGGCCGCGGGCGGCGATCTCCAGTTGATTGGCGTCCCCGGCGCCTTTGACCGGCTCCGGGGCCGGCGGGTCCGGTTCGGTGCTGCACAGCTGCGACATCAGGTTCGCGCCGGTGACGCCGTCGACGGCGGCGTGGTGCACCTTGGTCATCACCGCCAGCCGGCCGCCGTCGTGCGCATCGGTGCCCGCGATGTTCTCGATGACCCACATCTCCCACAGCGGCCGGCTGCGGTCCAGCTGCAGCGAGGCGATGTGGCCGCAGATCTCGGCCAGCTCGGAGCGCCCGCCCGGGGTGGGCAAACCGATCCGGTGCAGGTGGCGGTCGACGTCGAAGTCGTTGTCCTCCACCCACACTGGGTGATCGAGATTGAAGAAGCTGTCGGCGAGCTTCTCCCGGAACTCGGGCATGGCCTTGATCCGGATCTCCAGCGCGTCCCGAAGCGCATCAAAGCTGTACCCGCCCGGCATCGTGGACGTGTCCACGTCCAGGATCGAGCACACGTGCAACGGTTGAGAAGGTGTCTCGAGATAAAGGAAACTGGCGTCGAGCCCACTGAGCCGTTGCATGCGGCCGATCGTATGTCCCCGAGCCTGGCCAGTGTGAGGAAGTCCACTTAACTTGCTGTTCACCTGAGCGCGCCCAGGTGGCAGACTGAACGCGTCAGCAGACCCGGGGACCCGGATGGGCCTCGAGGATCGAACCGACCATCTTCAGGGGACAACGATGTCTGAACACGCTCCGTACGGCGCTGCCTCCACCACTTCCGAGGCGCCTGCCAAGAAACGCATCAAGGTACGCACCCACCACTTGCAGCAGTGGAAGAACGAAGGCCACAAGTGGTCGATGCTCACCGCGTATGACTTCTCCACCGCACGCATCTTCGACGAGGCCGGCATTCCGGTACTCCTGGTGGGCGATTCCGCAGCCAACGTGGTCTACGGCTACGACACCACCGTGCAGGTCACCATCGACGAGCTGATCCCGCTGGTTCGCGGCGTCGTCAAGGGCGCACCGCACGCCCTGGTGGTCGCCGACCTGCCGTTCGGCAGCTACGAGGCGGGGCCGCAACAGGCCTTGGCCACCGCCACCCGCTTCATGAAGGAGACGGGTGCCCATGCCGTCAAACTCGAAGGTGGCGAGCGGGTTGCCAGTCAGATCGCCACGCTGACCCAGGCCGGCATCCCGGTGATCGCCCATATCGGCTTCACGCCGCAGAGTGTCAACGGCCTCGGCGGTTTCAAGGTGCAGGGCCGCGGTGACGCCGCCGAGCAGACCGTGCACGACGCCATCGCCGTCGCCGAAGCCGGTGCGGTGGCCGTGGTGATGGAGATGGTGCCCGCCGAGTTGGCCACCCAGATCACCGGCAAGCTCACCATCCCCACCGTGGGCATCGGTGCGGGACCCAACTGCGACGCCCAGGTATTGGTGTGGCAGGACATGGCAGGCATGACCTCGGGCCGGACGGCCAAGTTCGTGAAGCGCTTCGGCGAGGTCGGCGGCGAATTGCGCCGCGCGGCAACCGAGTACGCCGACGAGGTGGCCAGCGGAGCGTTCCCCGCCGAGGAACACTCCTTCTAGGTACTTGATAGTTTGAGATCCGCACCAGGGCGGGATTTCGGATAAATTCCCGCCCCGGTGCGAATCTCGAACGGCCCTAGGCGAACTTCGGCGCCCGCTTGCTCAGGAACGCGTCGATGCCCTCTTTGCCGTCCACACCGTCGGCGTTCTGCGCTATCAGGTCGGCCTCCAGCGCCATCTGCGTCTCGAGGTCATTGCCGAACGACGCCAGCACCAGCTTCTTCACCGCTGCGCCGGATTGTTTTGCCCCCGAGGCGATCTGGTCGGCCAGTTCTCTTGCGCGGTCGGCGAGAGCTGCTGCCTGCACCACCTCGTTGACCAGGCCCCACTCCAGCGCCTCCGCCGCGGACAGGGTGCGGTTGGTCAGCATGAGTTCCTGCGTGCGCCGCACCCCGATGAGCCGCGGCAGGTAGTAGGACGCGCTGCCGTCGGGGCTCAGGCCGGCTTTGGTGTAGGCCATCGTGAACGACGCCTTGTCGGCGGTGAGCACCAGATCACCACTGACGGCGAGGGAGAAACCCGCACCGGCAGCCACCCCGTTGACCGCCGTGATCAGCACGGCGTCCATGCGGGCGAAGGTCGAGATGGCGCGATGCAGGTCATCGGCGATGCCTTTGACGAACGGGCCGGGCCCCAGTGGCGAGGCCGCCATCGCCTTCAGATCGCCGCCGGCGCAGAAGAACCGACCGGCCCCGGTCAGCACCACGACCTTGACGGCGTCGGTGTCGGCGCGCGCGGCGGCCTCGGCGAGTTCACGTGTCATGGTGTCGTTCATGCCGTTGGCGGCTTCGGGCCGATTCAGCGTGATGGTGACAATCGCGCCGGATTGCTCGTACTGGAGGGTCTCGAAGGTCATGCCGAGACGTTAACGGGTGCGCTGAGCAGTCGATCAGCCGTCCCCTGCCGGAGCTGCGCCAGGTCGCCGGTCCACCCGAGACACCGCAGCGCCCCATCGGCGATGACCCAGGACTGATCCGGGGGGCAGGTGTTGTCATCCGAGCGCAGGTTGATCACCGATTCGACGAGCCGGAACGGCAGGTCGTCGGCCTCCTGCGGGCCGTCGCATTCGGCGATGACGTGGCGCGCGAGCTCGCGGTAGTGCGATCGCAGTTGGGCCCGGCGGGCGCGGAACCCGGCGAACCGGTCCACCCGCAGTTCCGGCAGCAGGTACAGCGCGCCGAGGTTCCAGTGGCTGCCGCACAGCTGGGTCACGTCGCTGACCACCAGCAGGTGCAGTCGCGGTGCGGCCGGCGACGCTTCTGCGAGCAGGTTGGCGGCCGCGATCAGGGGTGCGTCGACGGTGCCGGCCAGCAGCGCGTCCAGGATGTCGTCCTTGGTGCCGAAGTGGTGATAGAGCGACGCCTGCCGCATCCCCACCGCGTCGGCGATGGCCCGCGTGGACGTATTGGAGTAGCCGTTGGTGGTGAACAGCTCCGCGGCAGCGTCCAGGATCTCCTCCCGGGCGGTCTTGCCCGGTCGTCGGGATTGCTCCAGACGCGGACGTCCCCGGCCGTCTGTGCGCATGCGTCACATTGTGCACTGGGGTCGCCTCCCGTCCGCATCGCGACCCATACCTGTCGAGCGATAGAAAATGTCACGCGAACGTAACCACCGAGACATCGCCGCGGAACGCGCGCCGCCAAAACTTTCAGGCGACAGTTAATCCGGTCTGAGCGCCCCCGGACCAGAGCGCAGAGGAGCCACATGAGTACCGCGTCGACGGCAGGCGCCCGATCCCATGCCAGGTCGCAGGCCCAGGCCGCGGCGATGCGTGTGCCCGCCACCCCCGCCACCATCGACGCCGCTGGGCTCGTGTGGGCCGAGGCCGTCCCCGGCGGGTCGTACACCACCCGGGTCCTCGGTCGCGGCACACGACTGCGCCTCGCCGATCCCGACGGCGGCGCCTGCGCCCATCTGCTCCTCTTCCGGGCCGACGCGCCCTGGGAGCGGCTCAACATCGCCGACACCATGAAGGTGCCCTGGCAGGCTTACCTGAGCCAGGGCCACCCGCTGCTCTCGGATCAGGGCCGGGTACTGGCCACCGTCGTCGACAACCTCGACTCTGCACACGCCGGCGGACACCACGACCTGCTCTGCGGAATGACGCCTGCCGCACAGAGTTCCATGCTGCTGGCCGCAGGCAAGCACGGCATGGACATCCGTGACGTCGGCCCGTCGGCGTCGTTCTTCAAGGGGGTTCGGGTCACCGGCGACGGCACCCTCGACTACACCGGGACCGCCGGACCCGGTGGATCCATCGACCTGCTGATCCACCTGCCCGTCGTCGTCGCGCTCGTCAACTCCGCCCACCCGCTGGACCCGGAGGCCCACACCACCGATCTCGATGTCCTGGCCTGGCGCGCCGACGACGAGCTCGCCACGCCGGTCAGCACCGACCCCGAGTATCTGCGCGCCCTGTTCAACACCGAAAGCACCTGGGCCGCAGCCCAGAGCAAGAGCTAGGACTTCCCGTGACACTGACTACCGAAGCTCCGGTCCTCACCGACGATGTGGTGGCCGCCTGCGCACCCTGGTCCGCCGTGCTGCGCGCCGGCCAGCAGTTGCAGATCATCGACCTGCACGGCAACCAGGCCGTCGACACCCTGTTCTACGGCGTGTATCCCGGGTCCACTCAGGTGGACCCCGGCCGGCGCTACAGCTTCCAGGCCACCGTCGCCGCACAGGGCAACATCTTCCTGACCACCGGTTCGGTGCTGCGCGCCGCCGACGGCACCCCGCTGGTGACCGTCGTGGCCGACGAGGTGGGCAATCACGACACCATCGCCGGAGCCTGCTCCAAAGAGTCCAATACGCTGCGCTACGGCCACCACACCGTGCACCAGCATGCGTGTGCGGAGAACTTCCAGGCCGAGGCCGCGAAATGGGGGATGGGCAAACGCGACATCGTGCCCAACGTCAACTTCTTCATGAACGTGCCGGTGGAGGCCGACGGCACGCTCGGCATCGTCGACGGACGGTCCGCGCCCGGCAAGTCGCTCACCGTCCGCGCCGAGACCGACACGCTGGTGCTGGTCTCGAACTGCCCGCAGATCAACAACCCGTGCAACGGTTTCGACCCGACGCCGGTGCGCATGGTGATCACGGCACCGTCTGCCCCATGACCGCTCACGTCGATGTGGTGAACCCCGGCATGCTCACCACCGTCCAGGACTGGCCGGCCCGCGTCGGCTACTGGCACATCGGAGTTCCCCCGTCCGGGCCCATGGACGATCTGTCGTTCCGGATCGGCAATCGCCTGCTGGGTAACCCCGAAGGCGCCGCCGGGCTGGAATGCACCCGTGGGGGGCCGACGCTGACGTTCCCCGATGGCGGTCGGGTGTGTGTCACCGGGGCGCCGGTGACCATCACCGTCGACGGCTCCCCCGCGCCACAATGGCAATCGGTGTCGGTGCCCGCGGGGGCCACCCTGACCGTCGGCGCTCTGACCGGGCCCGGGATGCGCTGCTATGTGTTGTTTGCCGGCGGACTCGTCGAGCCCGAATACCTGGGCAGCACATCCACTTTCACCATGGCCGCGTTCGGCGGCCACGAGGGCCGCGGGTTACGTGCCGGCGACCGGCTGACCGTGGACGACGATCCCGGTCCGCACGAGATGCGGCCCGACCGGGCGGCCCGCGCAGCCATCGAAGAGCAGCCGAGCATCGGCCACCGCTGGGAGCTCGCGGTCACCGAAGGCCCGCACGGTGCGCCAGAGTTCTTCACCCGCCACGACATCGACACCCTGCTGGCCACCGACTACACCGTGCACTTCAACTCCGATCGCACCGGCGTCCGACTCGAGGGCCCCAAGCCGCAATGGGCCCGCACCGACGGCGGCGAGGCCGGTCTGCACCCGTCGAACATCCACGATTCGGCGTATTGTGTTGGCGCACTGGACTTCACCGGCGACACCCCCATTCTCCTCGGGCCGGACGGTCCCAGCCTGGGCGGCTTCGTCTGTCCCGTCACCGTGGTGACCGGCGACCGCTGGAAGCTCGGGCAGTTGGCCCCCGGGGACGCCGTCCGGTTCGTGCCGGTGCGCGCCGACCGGGCGCCGTCGCTGCACACCCTCGACGTCGGCAGGCGCGCGTCGTTTCCGCTGGTGATCTCGACAGCCAGCGATGCCGACGACGGCGTGCTCGAACACTTCAAGACCGACGACGGTACCGAAATCACGGTGCGCCGGGCGGGTGACGGCGGCGTCCTCGTCGAGTACGGACCGATGGTGTTGGATCTGGCGATGCGGGCCCGCGTCCACGTGCTCTACGAAGAGCTGCAGACCCGGCAGATCCACGGCATCACCGAACTCACCCCGGGCGTGCGCTCCCTCCAGGTCCAGTTCGATCCCAGCCGGCTCGCGATCGAAGACATCACCGAACTGCTGGCCGGGATCGATGAATCCCTGCCCGCCACTGACGAACTCGTGGTGCCGAGCCGCGAGGTGCTGCTCCCGCTGTCCTGGGACGACCCGTCGACCCACGAGGCGATCCAGCGCTACATGCACGGCGTACGCGCGGACGCCCCCTGGTGCCCGTGGAACATCGAGTTCATCCGGCGCATCAACGGCCTCGCCGACGTCGAGGAGGTGCACGACGTGGTCTACAACGCCCAGTACCTGGTGCTCGGCCTCGGCGATGTCTATCTGGGTGCCCCGGTGGCCACTCCCCTGGATCCGCGGCACCGGCTGGTCACCACCAAGTACAACCCGGCCCGCACGTGGACACCGGAGAACGCAGTCGGCATCGGCGGTGCCTACATGTGCATCTACGGGATGGAAGGACCCGGCGGCTACCAGTTCGTCGGTCGCACCACCCAGGTGTGGAACCACCGTCATCCGGGGACCGCAGGCTCATTCGAGCCGGGCACTCCGTGGCTGCTGAGGTACTTCGACCGGATCAGCTTCTATCCCGTCAGCGCGGAAGAACTCCTCGACCTGCGCGCGGATATGGCAGCCGGCCGCGGTGACGTCGCCATCACCGACGGGACATTCTCGATGAGCGGCTATCTCCGGTTCCTCGAGGGACATGCCGAGCCCATCGCGGCGTTCCGCCGTCAGCAGGCGACGGCGTTCGCCGCCGAGCGGCGCGCCTGGGACACCGCAGGCGAGTTCACTCCGAAGTTGGCCGGATAAGCCCTCCGGAACAGAGCCGCACCTGGCTGTTCACCTGAATGTGGCAATCTGTTCAAACTCGTGAACCCCGCATACCTCGAAGGTGGACATGGCCAGCTCGAAACCGTCCAGGCACAAAGAGGTCGAGCGCAAGTTCGACGTCACCGAATCGACGGTGTCCCCGTCCTTTGACGGGTTGTCTGCGGTGGCCCGGGTAGAGCAGTCCCCGGCAGAATCGCTGGACGCGGTGTACTTCGACACGGCCGGACACGACCTGGCGCGCCATCGCATCACCCTGCGGCGACGGACCGGTGGCACCGACGCGGGCTGGCACCTGAAGCTGCCCGCCGGTCCCGATGCCCGCACCGAGGTCCGGTTGCCGCTGTCGGCGGGCGAGGAGACCGTGCCGGCCGATCTCCTCGACATCGTGTTGGCGATCGTCCGCGACCGGCCGCTGGCGCCGGTCGCGCGGATCTCCACCACCCGCTACCTCCACCTGCTGTACGGCCACGAGGGAGCCGCCATCGCCGAATTCTGCGACGACCAGGTGAGTGCCTGGGCGGCCGGCGGCGACGAGCAGAACTGGCGTGAATGGGAGCTGGAACTGCTCGGCTCCGATCCCGACACCACCCTGCTGGACCGTCTGGGCAACCGCCTGTTCGACGCGGGTGCGGTGCCGGCGGGCAGTGGGTCCAAGCTGGCCCGCGTGCTGGCCACCGCAGCGCCGGTTCCGACGGAGGAACCCGCTGTCACCGAGGATCCCGTGCACCGCGCGGTGGCCGAGCAGGTGGGTGAACTGATCGAATGGGATCGCGCGGTGCGCGCCGACGTCTGGGACTCGGTGCATCAGATGCGGGTGACCACCCGCAAATTGCGCAGTCTGCTCAAGGAATCCGAGGAGTCGTTCGGCCTCAGTGACGACAGCTGGGTCCTCGACGAGCTGCGGGCGCTGGCCGCCATCCTCGGTGTGGCCCGCGACGCCGAGGTGCTGGCGCAGCGCTACGAGAAGGCACTCGACGAACTTCCCGCCGAACTGGTGCGTGGCCCCGTCCACCAGCGTCTGGTCGACGGTGCCAAGAAGCGTTACGCCGGCGGGCATCGCCGGTCGTTGGTGGCCATGCGCTCACCCCGCTATTTCCGGCTGCTCGACGCGCTCGAGGCCCTGGTCGCTGCGGGGCCGGTGTCGGCCGCCGGCAAGGAAGCCGAGCCGGTGACCGTCCACTCGGCGTACAAGCGGGTGCGTAAGGCGGCCAAGGCCGCCCATGAGGCCACCGAGGATCGCGACGAGGCCCTGCATCGAATCCGCAAGGGCGCCAAACGGTTGCGTTACACCGCGTCGGCGCTGGGAGCCGACAAGGTGTCCGGAGCCGCCAAACAGATTCAGACCCTGCTCGGCGATCACCAGGACAGCTATGTCAGCAGGGCCCATCTGATTCAGCAGGCCGACGCCGCGCATGCCGCCGGCGAGGACACCTTCACCTACGGGCTGCTGTACCAGCAGGAGCACACGCTGGCCGATCACGCCCGTGAACAGGTCGAGAACGCGCTGGCCACACTCGACAAGTCGGTGCGCAAGCTCTAGGGCGAACGAGCTGGCCTGTAAGCCGGATTCTGTTCCGAGCCTCTCCTCAACGGAGAGCCTCGGCGGTGACCATCCATCTGGGCACACCGTCGCCGGGTACCTCGAGCGGCCTACCCGCAGACTCGGGCGAGCAGCCCTCGAACGTCTGCGCAGTCGCGACCCCTCGCGACTGTCTTGGCCTTGCTTCGGGTGGGGTTTGCCTAGCCATCCCGGTCACCCGGGATGCTGGTGCGCTCTTACCGCACCGTTTCACCCTTACCGTCCTTGCCTCACGGCTCGGACGGCGGTCTGTTTTCTGTGGCACTGTCCCGCGAGTCACCTCGGATTGCCGTTAGCAATCACCCTGCTCTGTGAAGTCCGGACTTTCCTCGAATGCCCGACCAGCCCTCCTCCCCCAATGCAGGCTGGCCTGTCATCCGCGGCCACCCAGCCAACTCGTTCGCTCAATAAACGTACTCGGTGCAGCGACTGGCAGGACAATTACCTGATGCTGCCCGCAGCCCGGTACCTGATGAGAGCGAAAGATCTGGCCGACGCCCGGTACACCGAGCCCATCACCGTGAACGACCTGGCCGCCGCTGCCGGGTTGTCCCGGGCCCATTTCAGTCGTGTCTTCAGCCGGACGTTCGGCGAGTCGCCGCACGCCTATCTGCAGACCCGACGCCTGGAACGCGCCGCGTCGCTGCTGCGCTACACCGATCGGTCGGTCGCCGATATCTGCGCCATGGTGGGTCTGTCCAGCGTCGGATCCTTCACCACCACCTTCGCCAGGGTGTACGGCACGCCACCGGCCGCCTACCGGGCCGGCCTGCAGCCGGCAACCAGGTATGCGCAGGTTCCGTCCTGCATCATGCGCCTGCACACCAGAAGAGCACATATGGAGAAGACAGCCGGCGGTCCCGCTTCGTAGTTTCATACCCATGTTGAAAATCGCCAGTGCGCAATTATGGGTTCACGATCAAGACGTCGCGTGCAAGTTCTGGACAGAGAACGTCGGAATGGAAGTGCGACAAGATGTTTCATTCCCGGAGCTGGGAAACTTCCGGTGGCTCACGGTCGGGCCTCCCGGCCAGGACGACATGAGCATCGTCCTGATGGCACTGCCCGGCCCGCCGGTGATGAACGACGACACCCGCACCGAGGTGCTCGACGTCGTGGCTCGAGGCTGGGCGGGCACGGTGTTCTTGACCACCGAGAATTGCCAGGCCTCATATGAGGAGCTGACGGCACGCGGCGTCAGCTTCAACGAGCCGCCGTTCAAGACCCCGTACGGCGTGGACTCAGGGTTCCGCGACCCCTCCGGCAACAACATCCGCCTCACTCAGCTGGCCGAGTTGCCCGTCCACTGACGGGCCGCCCTCACGCGGCGTGCAGGTCCCACAGCGTGATGCGGATTTGTTGCTCGACCTCGCTGTAGTCGAACTTGCGGCACCCCAGGAGTGTCGGCGGGGCGTCCGAGTGGTAACGCTGACCGGTGGGCGTGATGAATTCTGCCTTGTGACAGCCTGATTCATCGTTGCCCGCCACCACCTGCCACCTGTCGGCTTCCTTGAGATAGTTGCACTGCTCGCACAAGCCCAGCCCGCTTTCCGAAGACGTACTTCCCCCGCGGGCCCAGGGTTTCGAATGGTCGGTGTGTCGCACCGGTGCGTCGCAGTATGGTGTGCGGCAACGCTGGTCGCGCAGTTTGATGAATAGCGCCAGCCCCTTCGGGAACCGCCGCGATCGCGACTCCATTGCGACCAACGCTCCGGTACTGGGTTTTGCGTAGAGCTTGCGGAGCGTGGCCCGGGACCTGGGGTCGTCGACGGCGCGCTCGATCAGTCGGCACGCAATCTCGGCCGGAATCGGTCCGTAGTCGCTGATCATCGCGGGAGCCGACCCGCCCATCAGCGTTTCGTCCGAGAGCACCAGGTTCACCGCGATGGGGGTCGGCTGGTCGGCGGGGTGTCCGGTGGTGCGTTCGACCAGGGTGTCGGCCATGAGTTGCCCGCGGGTGCGGGGGTCCCCGGCGGCCCGGAGGGTGTCGGCGTGCCGGGTGAGGCCGGCGTAGACGGCGACCCCGGCCGCGACGGGAAGCAGGGCGGTGAGGTAGCACATGGTGTCCGGGGCCGGCCGGAGGCTGACGTTTCGTTCGGTGGCGGCGTGGCTGGCCCGCTGGGTGACGGTGCGCGGGTCCCGGCGGTACGCGGCAGCCCGGGCGGCGGCGATGATGCGGCGGTCCCCGGCGCCGTCGAAGGTCCCGGTGTCGGGGGCGAGTTCGGCGTCGACGGCGGCCCGGTCCTCCGCGGAGAGGCAGGCGGTTTCCTTCACGAGCAGGGTGGCGCGCCATTCGTTGAGCTGCCCGGTCTCCAGGGCCGCGAGGGTGTGGGGCATTTCGGTGACGAGGGCCCTCGCCAGGCCCAGGAGCCGGCCGCCGCGGGCCGGGGATTCCCGCCGGGCCAGGGCGATCTGCGCGCCGACCCCGGCGCCCAGCTCCGCCGCCGGCATCCCGGCGTCGGCCTGTTCGCGGCGCTGGATCAGGTCGAAGGCTACGGCCAGGCGCGCCTGCCGGGCAGCCAGGGCGGACTTTTGAT
>JBEVFK010000167.1:0-24365 GCA_040512325.1 Mycobacterium sp.
AGATCACCCGCAGGCTTGTCGAGCGATCCGATGTGGTGATCGCGAACATGCCGCTGGCCGGCATGCGGGCGAGCGGTCTCGACTACCCGACCCTCCGGAACATCAAGCAGGACATCATCCTCGCGAGTGCGACGGCGTACGGCGAAGGCGGTCCCTACAGCGACCGGATCGGATTCGACGGGGCGGGCCAGGTGATGTCGGGTGCGGTGTACCGGCAGGGACTGCCGGACATGCCGATTCGAACGGTGGTGCCGCAGGCCGACTTCGGCACCGCCCTGACGATGACGATCGGCGTGATGATGGCGCTCTTCCATCGCACGAACACGGGGCAGGGGCAGCACGTTGAGGCGGCGCTGCTACCCACCGCGCTGATGCTCTCGAACGCGTTCCTGATCGAGCGCCACCTTCTCGGTGTGGACAAACCGCGAATGGGCAACCGAGGCGCATCGGTGGCGCCGTGCGACCTGTACCGGGTCGCCGACGGCTGGGTGTTGCTCCAGGTGGCGGGTCAGCCCATGTTCAAACGCTGGTGCAGGGTGATCGGCCGCGAGGATCTCTTCGACGATCCCCGCTTCGCCGACGACGATTCGCGCTGGCAGCACGGGGACGTCCTCAACGACCTCATGCAGGACTGGTGCGATGGCAGGACCAAGGCCGAGGTGCTGGCGGTCCTCGATGCGGCGAAGCTGCCCGCTGCGCCGCTGAACTCAACTCAGGACGTCTTGGACGACCCGCACGTGCAGGCGATGGGATTCCTGAAACCGGTGCCGTTTCCGGGGGCATCCCGTGATGTGCCGATCATCGAGACACCGTTCCGGATGTCGCTGACACCCGGAACCATCCGCAGGCGGGCGCCATTGCTCGGTGAGCACACCGATGAGGTGTTGTCCGAGATCGGTTACAGCACATCGGAAACCGCTGAACTGCGTGACCGGGAGATCGTTTGAGCCCTCAGCTCCCGGTGGCCTTCCTGCGCGGGGCGGCCTTGCGCGGCTTGGACTCCTCGATCAGCCGAGCCGCGTGCTCGAGAATGCAGTCCAGACCGTACTCGAAGTTCTTGTCGTCCGACGCCCCGATTCGGTGCCCCTCCGTGGAGACCTGCGCCAGCAATGGCGCGGTCTCGGGATCGATGACCATCGTCTCCTCGAAATCGCCGGGACCGCCGTCGGTCGACCGATTCTTGTCGTAAAGGCGTTGCAGCACCACGGATCCACGCACGTGCACGGAAACCGCCGAATACGTGTCGAACGCGTCCTCGGGCGAGAGTCCCGCCTCCGCAAGGCTTTCGATCGCTTTCTCGACCGCGACGACGCCGAGTTTGGCGGCCCGTGGGCTGAGCGCCGAGCGAATCAGAATCAGGTCACAGAGAATCGGGTTGCCCAGAAAGGCTTTTCGCATGGTCCTGGCGTGGTTGCGCAGTGTTTCGCGCCAGTCCTTGGCTTCGATGTAGGGGGTTGCGAACACGTACTGCTTGAGTGCACGGTCGGTCATCGAGTTGAGCAGGTCGTCCTTCTTGCGGAAGTACCAGTAGATGCTCGTCACCCCGACGCCGAGATGCTTGCCCAGCAGCGGCATGGACAGGTTGTCGATGCCGACCTGCTCGGCGAGTTCGAAGGCGCCTTTGATGATGTCATCCGGATTGATGGAGCCGCGCTCGCGCCGCTGCCGCTTGTCGGCTGTCTTTGCCACCCGCTGGGTCACTGGGGCCACCTCCATCGAGATCGATTCCGCCGGATGGCGGATCCCCTGGCCCGGGGTCGTTCATCAAAATTTACCGGTCACTGTCTTGTGAAATGCATTCTGGCGTGCGTGTCGCTTCTCGTCAGACCCGTCAACCTTACCGGCAGGCCTCCCGTCGGACTCTCGGTCAACGGCCCGGTGAGACCAGCGACACAGGGGTGGCCCGCCCTCGTCGCCGATCTGGATCTCGGTACCGTAACAGATATAGTAACGCCGACTGGGAGTTCGCGACGAGGCTACGATTCGCGCACCGTGCCACAGCTGAGGGCGGTATAACCACCTGATGGATCTCGGGCTTGCAGGTGCTGCGGCGGCAGTGGTCGGCGGCAGCCGCGGAATGGGTCGGGCCGCGGCGCGCTGCCTGGCAGACGACGGTGCCCGCATCGCGGTGATCGGGCGCACGCAGGCAGACCTCGATGTCGCGGTCCGGGATCTGATCCATCGGGGCAGTCCGGACGCCGTCGGCCTGGTTGCCGATGTCACCGACGAAGATCAGGTGGATGCCGCCTTCGCGCAGGTCGCAGACCGCTGGGGCGGCGAGCTGAACATTCTGGTCAATGCTGTGGGCCCCAATGTGCAGGGCAACTTCGATGTGCTCAGCGACAGTCAGTGGCGGCAGGCCATCGACACCGGCGCGATGTCGATGGTGCACTGCGTGCGCTCGGCACTTCCGCTGCTCAGAAAAGCCGAGTGGGGGCGGATCGTCAATTTCTCCGCTACTTCCACCAAGCGCCAGGGCGCCTCGTTGGTGGCCTACACCGCGGCGAAATCGATGGTCGCCAGCGTCTCGAAGAACCTGTCGCTGGTGCTGGCTCCCGACGAGATCCTGGTCAACGTCATCTCACCGGGCAGTGTCGCGTCCGAGGGGCTGGTGGGCTGGGCCAAAACGGTGGGTATCGACAGCCCCGACGGCCAGGTGGACCCCTATCGCCTGATGGAGGCGATCACCGAACACTTCGGCCACCCCGCGCATCTGCCGCGCGCGGGGCTGCCGGAGGAGATCGGCCCGGTGGTGGCGTTCCTGGCCTCGCGGCGCAACTCGTACATGACCGGAGCGAACGTCAACGTCGACGGCGGGACGGATTTCAGCTGAGGAGGCCACCATGGCAACAGCACGCGAAGCCCGGTCATGGGCGCGCACCTCGCTACGCGGCATCGGTGATTCGCTCTACACTCCGTTCGCCGGCCGCGACGGCGAGGACATCGACTGGGCGGCGTACCGAACCTTGGTGCGGTACTGCGTGTCTGAGCTCGGTCATCCGATGCTGTGGTGCACCAGCGGGGTGGGCGAGTTCTGGTCGCTGACGCTCGGTGAGCGGAAGCGACTGCTGGAGTTGGCAATCGAAGACGGCCGCGCCGCCAAACCGGAGCTGGTGGTGCAGGCATGTACCGCGGCGACGTCGCCCAAGGACTGCGTGGAGTTGACCCGACACGCGCAGGAGGTGGGTGCCGATATCGCCTACATCCAGACACCGATGATGGAAACCCATGGCGGAGAGGGTGTGCTGCGGTTCTTCCGCTATGTCGCCGACCGCACCGACATAGCGCTCGGCATGTTCAATTCACCCTCGTCGGGGTACGTCCTCACCGCGGCCGAGAGCGCCAGGATCTACGACGAGATTCCGGCCGTGTGCGCCACCAAGGAGGGGGCATACCGGCCACAGAACAGCCGTAGTCTCCATGAACTGGCACCCGAGTTGGTGATCTGGGAGTGCGATCTCACGGTGTACCGGGCCGGCTGGCTGCGGGCCGGCATCGTCTGTCCCGCGCAGCTTGGCACGGTGGGCTACCTGCACGAGACCGCACAACACCGGATCCTGACCTCATTCTGGGAGCTCATCTACGCCGACAAGCTTTCGGAGGCAATCGATTACGCGCGTACATCGGGGATGGACCAGTTCGACGTCGACATGGGTTCGGTGTTCGTCAGCTACCCGGGGCGCGCCGACTATTTCACCCACTGGGGCGGTGCGTTCAAGCATGCGGCCGCCCTGCTCGGACTGCCCATCGGCGACTACCCCCATTCGCGGGCGCCGCAGGCCGAGCTGACCGCCGCCGCCAAGGGCCGGATCGAGACCGCCTATCGACGCCTCGGGTTACTCGAAAACCGATAGCAGCCTGGTGTTTCGCGATGGGTGGCAGGGGTGGTCGCGGTAGTTGCGGAAGCCGCTACCGATAGGTATACAGTATGAGTTACTCAAGTACCGGTTTCGGCCCCGAAACCTCGAGGAGGAGCAGCTCGTGAGTGTTGCCGGTGACAGCGTGGGCGCCCAGCAGGTAGCCACTGAGTCCATCGACGACGCGCCCGAGGCGGTGCTCTACGAGGTGCGCGACTCCGGTGTCGCAGTCTTGACCTTCAACCGGCCCGAGCGGATGAATGCCTGGGGCGGAGCACTGGCCGCGGGGTTCTATGCCCACATCGAGGCTGCCGAAGCCGATCCGGACGTGCGCGTCATCGTGATCACCGGTAGCGGCCGGGCCTTCTGTGCCGGCGCCGATATGGGTGGGCTGAGCACCATCTCGGCGGTGACGGTGGACTCCGCGAGCAACACCGACGTGAGCGCTCTGGTCGCGGGCAAGCATCCGTACTTCCTGACGCAACTCACCAAGCCGGTCATCGCGGCGATCAACGGATCGATCGCCGGCATGGGTCTGTCCCAGGCGTTGATGGCCGATGTGCGGTTCGCCGCGGCCGGAGCGAAATTCACCACGTCGTTTGCGCGCCGAGGGCTGATCGCCGAGTACGGGATCTCCTGGATCCTGCCGCGCCTGGTGGGTTGGGGTGCGGCCACCGATCTGCTGCTGAGCGGCCGGACGTTCTTCGCCGAAGAGGCCGCCCAACTCGGGCTCGTCAAGGAAGTGGTACCGCCCGAAGAGCTGATGGCCCGGACCTTCGCCTACGCCGACGACATGGCGGCCAACTGTGCGCCTAGCTCACTGGCGGTGATGAAACGCCAGCTCTATGCCGACGCCGGGTTGGGGATGGTGGAAACCAGCAACAAGGCCGAAAAGCTGATGCACGACTCGATGCAGCGCCCCGACTTCATCGAAGGCATCACCGCCTTCTTCGAGAAACGACCCCCGAATTTCCCGCCGCTGAGCGAATGAAGCGGCTCGGCTTTGAAGTGGATGAGAGGACACCAAAGTGACGCTGGACTACGAGACCAAGGTAAAACTCGACTATCGGGCCATCGACTGCGACAACCACTATTACGAGCCGATCGATTCCTTCACCCGGTACCTGCCCAAAGAGTTCAAGCGCCGTGGTGTGCAGATGTATCAGGACGGCAAGCGCACCTGGGCCGTGATGGGCGGGAAGGTGAACACCTTCATCCCCAACCCCACGTTCGATCCGATCATCGAGCCGGGCTGTCTTGACCTGTTGTTCCGGGGCCAGATCCCCGAGGGTGTGGACCCGGCCTCGTTGATGAAGGTCGACCGGATTTCCGAGCATCCCGAGTACCAGAACCGGGAAGCGCGGGTGAAGGTCCTCGACAAGCAGAACCTCGAGACGGTGTTCATGCTGCCGACCTTCGCCTGCGGTGTCGAGGAAGCCCTGAAGAACGATGTCGAGGCGACGATGGTCTCGCTGCACGCCTTCAACCTGTGGCTCGACGAGGACTGGGGCTTCGACCGGCCTGACCATCGGTTCATCTCGGCACCGATGATCTCGTTGGCCGATCCGGTCAAGGCAGTCGAAGAAGTCGAGTTCGTCCTGGCACGCGGCGCGAAGATGGTCCTGGTGCGCCCGGCTCCGGTGCCGGGCGTGGTGAAGCCGCGGTCACTCGGTGATCCGCTGCACGACCCGGTGTGGGCGCGGCTGGCCGAAGCCGGGGTGCCGGTGGGCTTCCATCTGTCCGACAGCGGCTACATGGCGGTCCCCGCCCTGTGGGGCGGAAAGGACACCTTCGAAGGTTTCGGCAAGCGGGATCCGTTGGACATGGTGCTGATGGACGATCGGGCGATCCACGACACCATGGCGTCGCTGATCGTGCATCAGGTCTTCACCCGGCATCCGAAACTCAAGGTCGCCAGCATCGAGAACGGCTCGTACTTTGTCTACCGGCTGATCAAGCGGTTGCAGAAGGCCGCCAACAGCAATACCCGCCACTTCAAAGAGGACCCGGTGGAGCAACTGCGCAACCATGTGTGGATCGCGCCCTACTACGAAGATGACGTACAGGTGCTCGCCGACACCATCGGAGTGGACAAGATCATGTTCGGCTCCGACTGGCCGCACGGAGAGGGGCTGGCCGACCCGATGACGTTCACCGCCGATATCCCGCAGTTCCCGCTGTTCAGTGCGGAGGACACCCGGAAAGTCATGCGCGACAACGCCTTGACCCTTCTGGGCGCCGACGTGACCGCCGGCGCGTAGGCCGGCGCGTGAGCGAATGGACCCTGGGCGCGGTCCTCGACGAGATCGCCCAGCAGGTGCCGGACCGGCTGATGACGGTGTGCGGCGAGCGGCGCAGCACGTTCGGTGAAACCGCCGAGCGCACCCGTCGTCTGGCCAATTACCTGTCGCACAACGGGTTCGGTGCACACCGGGAACGCGACCAGCTGCAGAACTGGGAATGCGGGCAGGACCGGGTGGGGCTGCTGATGCACAACGACCTGTACCCGGACATGGTGCTGGCATGCCTGAAGGCCCGGGTGATCCCGGTCAACGTCAACTACAACTACACCCCGCGTGAAGTCGCCGACCTGCTCGCCTACCTCACACCGCGCGGCATCATCTACCATCGCGCGCTCGGCGCCAGGTTCGCCGATGTGCTTGCGGCCGGGGCCGAGCTGCTGATCTCCATCGACGACGGCAGCAGCGTCAGTGAGCTGCGTGGCGCGGTACCACTCGACGAGGCCTTGGCCGCAGGTGATTCCGACGCCGATGTCCAGCCGTCGCCCGACGACCTCATCATGGTCTGCACCGGCGGCACCACCGGCCGGCCCAAAGGTGTGTTGTGGCGCCAGGCCGATATGTACGTGTCGTCGATGAACGGTGCCGATCACGACGCACCCGAAGAAATCCACGAGAAGGTACGCAATCTCGGTGCCCCGTGGTTCGCCGTATCGCCATTGATGCATGCCGCCGGCATGTGGACGGCGTTCTCCGCGATACTCAGCGGGCAGACCGTGGTCCTGCATGACACGTCCACGAAGTTCGAACCGAGGATTGTCCTGGAAACCGCGGAGCGCGAGAAGGTGGGCTTGATGACGATGGTCGGCGACGCTTACGCCGGGCCCATCGTCGAGGAACTCGGGCGCAAACCCTATGACCTGTCATCCCTGTTCGCGATCGGCACCGGCGGCGCAGGCACCAACCTGAAGAACCAGCAGGCGCTGCTGGAGCACCTGCCGAACATCGTCCTGATCAACGGCTACGGCTCGTCGGAGACCGGCAACATGGGTTTCGGGCACAATCAGCGCGGCAATCACACCGAGACCTTCGCCTTCCGCGACGGTGGCCTGGTGCTGTCCGAGGATTACCGCCGCTTCCTGGAGGCGGGCGAGGCCGAGGTCGGCTGGGTGGCGCGCACCGGTCGAATCCCGTTGGGCTACTTCGAAGATCCCGAAGCGACCCGAAAAACCTTTCCGCAGGTGGCGGACACCCGAGTGGTGATCTCCGGTGACCGCGCGGCCATCGATGCCGACGGGACACTACGGCTGTTCGGCCGCGATTCCCTGGTGGTCAACACCGGTGGTGAAAAGGTCTTCGTCGAAGAAGTCGAAGAGGTCTTGCGCGTGCACCCCGATATCGTCGACGCGCTGGTGGTCGGCAGGGAGAGCGAGCGTTGGGGTCAGGAAGTGGTGGCGCTGATCCATCTCCGCGACGGGGTGCAACTGGCGCACGACGCCCTGCACAGCCACTGCGTCGCCGAGCTGGCCCGGTTCAAGGCACCGAAACAATTCATCGCCGTCGATGTGGTCAAACGCCTCGGCAACGGGAAAGCTGACTACCGGTGGGCGAAAGCCACGGCGGCACAGTCGGCCCCAGCCTCACCGCAACCGGCCGCAGGATAGGGATCAGATGACGCAGCAGGTTATCGATTGTTTGGTCAACGTGCATTTCGGCGAGACCGAACATCAGCCGCAGTTCATGACCAAGGTGCGCGACGACTACTTCAAGGGCCCCAAGTCGATGTTCGACCCGGTGGACCTCTCGGAGCTGCTCGACGAGATGGACGCCCACGGCGTCACCAAAGCGATCCTGATGGACAACCTGGCCAAACCTTCGGTGACGGCGCGCAAGTTCGTCGAGGCGCGCCCCGACCGGTTCGCACTGTCGATCGGTGGGCTCAATCTGCTGAAGCCGGTGCCCTCACTGCGTGAGCTGACCGCCGTGGTCGCTGACCTGCCGGTGGCGTACACCGTTGTGGGACCGAGTTTCTGGGGTGACGGTCAGTATCCGCCCAGTGATGCCGTCTACTATCCGCTGTACGCCAAATGTGCCGAGATCGACCTGCCACTGTGCGTGAACACCGGCATGCCGGGCCCGCCCATCCCCGGTGAGGTGCAGAACCCGATTCACCTGGACCGGGTCTGTGTGCGGTTCCCGGAGCTGAAACTGTGCATGATCCACGGCGCTGACCCCTGGTGGGAGGTGGCGATCAGGATGCTGATCAAGTACCAGAACCTGCGGTTGATGACCTCGGCGTGGTCGCCGAAACGCCTGCCGGACAGCCTGTTGCACTACATGCGTACCCGCGGACCCAAGAAGGTCATCTTCGCCTCCGACTGGCCGGTGCTGCGGCAGAGCCGGGTGGTGCCCGAGGCGCTGGCGCTGGAGCTGCCGCCCGAGGTGCTGGACAACTACCTGTACAACAATGCCAACGAGTTCTTCTTCCCCTCCGGAGAACAGGCCCCCGAGAGCAGGCACGCTGATGGATCGTTATGAGTTGCGACGGCTGGATTACAGCCTGACCGAAGACCACAAGGACCTGCAGTCTGCCTACCGGCAGTTGTTGGACAATCACTGCTCCATCGAAGTGGTCTGGGCCGCACAGGAATCCGGCTTCGACAAGAGCCTCTGGGAACGGCTGTGCGCCATGGGCGCCACCTCGATGGCAGTGGGCGAGAACGCAGGCGGTGACGGGGCCACCCTGGTGGACCTGACCCTGGTGGCCGAGGAACTGGGCCGCACGCTGGCGCCGGTGCCGTGGATCGATCACGTCTGCGCAGCCCGGTTGCTGGAGAGCCTGGGTGCTGTCGACGAAGAAGTGGTGGCGGGCAGCCGGATCGTCGGGCTGGATCCGACGCTGGAGGCCACCAGCGGCGTGCGATTGATCCCGTCGGGTTCGGTGGCCGATCAGATCGTGCTCCGCGACGGTGACGACGTGGTGCTGCTCGGCTTCGCGGCCCGTCCGGACCGGGTGGCCAATCTGGGCCAGCTGCCGATGGCCTGGGTGGATCCCGCCGCGGCCGATACCCGGGTGGTGCTCGGTTCCGGTACCGACGCCGTCGCGGCCTACGACCGGGCCCTCGACGAGTGGCGGGTCCTGACCGCGGCGGCACTGGCAAGCCTGGTCGAACAGACCATGACCATCGCCGCCGAATTCGCCAAATCGCGCTACACCCTCGGTGTGCCGATCGGGACGCTGCAGGCGATCTCACATCCGTTGGCCAACATGGCGATCGTTGTCCAAGGCGGCCGCAACCTCGCGCGCCGCGCGGCCTGGTTCCTGGACAACGAACCCGATGAGCGGCCGGAACTGGCCGGGTGTGCCTTCGTCTTCATGGCGGAAGAGGCGGCCAAGGCCGCCACCATGGCCGTCCACATCCAGGGCGGCCTCGGGGTCTCCGCGGAAGCCGCGGCGACGGCTTATCTGGTGCGGGCCAGAGGCTGGGCGCTCGCCGGCGGTGACCCGGGGGCCAGCGCGCGCCGGGTCGCCCAGATGGTCGCCGCCCGCGAAAGTGCTTAGGAGCAACCACCATGGACTTCACCCGCGTTGAACTCAGTGACGACGACCAGGCTTTTCAGAACGAAGTGCGAGCCTTCCTGGCTGCGCAGGTCACCGACGACGTGCGTCGGCGTGACCGCGAGACCGGCGACAACTTCGACGAGGGTGTGCACCTGGCCCTCGGCGCGGCCGGCTATCTGGAAGCCGAATGGAAGCCCGAGGACGACGGCGGTTTCACCCGCGTGCGTCGTCGCCTCTGGGAACTGGAGAAGCGCCGCGCGCATGTGCCCTGGGTGACCTGGGGCACCACGATCATGGTGGCGCGATCGGTGGCCGCGTTCGGGAAACCGGAGCTGGTCGCGGAGGTACTGCCCAAGGTGCTCAGCGGCCACGTCCGAATGTGCCTGGGCTACACCGAACCCGAGGGTGGCTCCGACATCGCCACCTGCAAGACCCGGGCGGTGCGGGATTCGGATGGGTCGAGCTGGATCATCAATGGCTCGAAGATGTTCACCACCGGCGCCCACAACTGCCAGTACACCTTCTTGATCACCAACACCGACCCGCAGGCTCCGAAGCACAAGAGCCTGACCATGTTCCTGCTGCCGCTCGACCTCCCCGGCATCGAGATCCAGGGCATCCGCACCGTCGACGGCGACCGCACCAACATCGTGTACTACAGCGATGTCCGCGTCGACGACAAGTACGTCCTGGGCGAGGTCAATGGCGGCTGGACGGTGCTGCGCGGGCCACTGGACGCCGAACATGGTGCGGTGGAGGCCATTCCGGACGGATTGCAGGATGTCGCGATCATGGCGCACCAGGGTGGCTACATGTCCGCCGCGGTGGACGCGGTGGCCGCGAAGGCGTCGGTAGACGAGGGGTCGGTTGCCTACCGGCTGGGCCGCAGCGCCGCCCGTATGGAGGCCGCACTGTCCACCCCGAGCATCTTCGGCAGGGTGGCGTTGGCGCAGACCATGCGCGACATCGGACCGGACCTGATGGACATCGCCGGCCCCGCCTCGGTGCTGCCGCAGGAAATCCCCGCCGCAGTCTCCGATGCCGCCGACAACGGCGCCTCCGAGTACCTGTACCGGTTCGCGCCTTTGGCCGGGATCTACGGCGGCACACTCGAAGTGTTTCGCAACATGATCGCCCAGCACGTGCTCGGGCTCGGGAAGCCGAACTACTCACCGCCGAAATCGAAGGCTTCCTGATCCACGATGGATCCGGAACTCAAGCTCTTTCTCGACACCACCCGGCAACTCCTGGCCGAGCCGGGCGTCGACGTCCGCCGGCTCCATGCTTCCGGAGACGTCCTGGACAGGACCTGGTGGAAACGCGCCGCCGAGGTGGGCTGGACCGCACTGGCAGCGCCGGAAGCATTCGGCGGCGGCAGCATCACCGGAAACGCGGTGCTCGACCTCGCCGCCCTCGCCGATGAATTGGGTCGCCACGCAGCGCCGGGCCCGCTGTTCCCTGTGGCCACGGTGCTCACAGGGCTGGCCGAATTCGACGAGTACAGCGCCGTGGCCGAGAGCATTGTCGCCGGCGAAACGGTGGCGGCCTGGGCATTCTCCGGTGACGGGTATCCGCTCCAGCGGGATCCCACTGTCACCGCCACGCCGGCCGGCAGCGGCTATGTCCTCAACGGAGTGGTCGAGCGCGTCGAGGCGGCACCGCAGGCTGACGTGTTCCTGGTGCCCGCGAAGTCCGCTGACGGCGGGATCATCCAGGTCGTGGTGGAGCGCGCCGCCGCGGGTCTGTCAGTGCGCCCGGCGCGGTCCATCGACCTCACCCGCCACTACGGCACGGTCGTATTCGGTGAGGTCGCGGTAGCCCACATCGGTGAAAGCGCTGTCGCGGCGATGGAGCGCCAGCTGCAGATCGCGGTGCTGTTGCGCTGCGCGGAGACCGTCGGGGTGATTACCAAGGCCTTCGAGATGACCCGGCAGTGGGCCTTCGACCGGTATTCGTTCGGCCGGCCGCTGGCCTCGTACCAGGTGCTCAAACACCGCTACGCGAACATGTTCATGTGGTTGCAGGCCTGCGAGGCCACCACCGCCGCGGCCGCGCTGGCGGTCCAGAACCGCGACCCGGATGCGGACCGATTGCTCAGTGTCGCCAAGACGTACACCGGCGAGAAAAGCGTCCAGATACTGCAGGACTGCATTCAGTTGCACGGCGGCATCGGTGTCACCTGGGAGCACGATCTACATCTGTACCTGCGCCGGGCTGCCCTCGATGCCAACACATTCGGCACGCCGGATGACCATTGCCGGTGGTTGGCCGAGGGGCTGGAGGCGCCATGACCGAATCAGTGGAGGAGTTCCGCGCGCGGGCGCGGTCCTGGCTGGCCGAGAACATGCCGCGGGTGGATCCGGATGATCCGCCGAACTATGACATCGACACCCTGGAAGCGTGGGCGCGGGCCCGGGAGCTCCAACAGCGGGTGCACGCCGGAGGATTCGCGGGCATCTGCTTTCCGCAGGAGTACGGCGGCCTCGGCCTGCCGTACGCCTACCAGCGGGCCTTCGATGACGAGACCGGCGGGTATGAACTGCCCTACCCGCTGAATGTGCCGTCGTTGGCCATCTGCTCGGCGACGATCCTGGACATGGGCACCGAGGAACAGAAGCGCGCGCATATCAGCGCGGCGCTGCGCGGCGACGAGGTGTTGTGCCAGCTGCTCTCAGAACCCGGAGCGGGCTCCGATCTGGCCGGCGTGTCCACCCGCGCCGAACGCGATGGTGACACCTGGGTCCTCAACGGCGCCAAGATCTGGTCCACCGCGGTGTTCGCCGCCGACTACGGTCTGTGTCTGACCCGCACCGACTGGTCGGTACCCAAACACGCGGGACTGACGATGTTCCTGGTCAAGATCGACCAGCCCGGCGTCACCGTGCGTCGCATCGTCGAGATCAACGGCCGGTCGGAATTCTGCGAAGTGTTCCTGGACAACGTGGTCCTGCCCGCGGACTCCGTCGTCGGCGAGCTCAACGACGGCTGGGCGGTCGCCACCCGGCAGCTGCTCCACGAACGACGTGCGATGGGCGGAGGTTCGGAATTCGCCAGCGGCATCGACGAATTCCCGGACTCCAACCGCAATCTCGACCTGATGGCACTGGCCCGTGGCGCCGCTGACTCCGCCACCAGAACGGACATCGGGCGCGTCGCCGCGCAGTGGACCGTGCACGATCAACTCATCCCGTTTGTGATGGCCAAGATCGCCGGCGGCGACCTCCCGGACGCGGCAGGATCGATCATCCGGCTGTTCGTCGCCGAGACCGAACAACTGTCCAACGACCTGGCGGCCCGGATCGCCGGCCCCGGAGTGGTGGTCGGCGGAGCCGACGACTCCGACGTCGATGTCACGCTGGCCCACAATTTCCTGTCCCGCCAGATCATTTCGATCGGTGGTGGCACCAGTGAGATGGCCCGCAACGTCATCAGTGAACGCGTGCTGCAGATGCCCCGGGAACCTGCCGCTGACCGCGGCGTCCCGTTCAACCAGGTAACCCGCAACAGAGGGAGCTAGACATGGCAGGCCCCACGCACAGAGTCGTGCAATGGACCACCGGCAACGTCGGGAAACAGTCCGTCCAGAGCATCGTGGCCCATCCCGACCTTGATCTCGTCGGCTGCTTCGCGTGGTCGCCCGACAAGGCGGGCCGCGACGTCGGCGAACTGTGTGGTCTCGACCCCACCGGGGTGACGGCCACCGACGACGTGGACGCGCTGCTGGCACTCAAGCCCGATTGTGTTGTCTACAACCCGATGTGGATCGATGTCGACGAGCTGGTCCGCATTCTCGAGGCGGGTATCAACGTGGTCACCACGGCGGCATTCATCACCGGTCACTCGCTGGGCAGTGAACGCCGCTCCCGCATCGTCGATGCCTGCGAGCGGGGTGGCTCGTCGATCTTCGGCTCCGGAATCAATCCGGGGCTGGTCGATCTGCTGGCGATCGTGGCAGCCGGCGGCTGCGAACGAGTGGACAAGCTCACGGTGATCGAGGAAGCCGATATCAGCGGGTACGACTCACCCGCGACGGAGATACCGGTCGGCTTCTCCCACCCCATCGACACCCCCGACCTGCTGGCGATGACCACCAAGGCCACCGATGTGTTCATCGACGCCGTGCATCTGCTGGGCGAGGTGCTCGGGGTGGAGTTCGACGAGGTGGTTTGTGAGGCCGACTATGCGCAGACCACCGAGGACGTGGACCTGGGATCCTGGACCATCTCGGCGGGTTGTGTCGCAGGCATCGCCTTCAGCTGGCATGGAAAAGTCGCCGGCCGCAGCATCGTCGAACTCCGGTTCGTCTGGCGCAAGGGCCAGACCCTCGACCCGGACTGGCAGATCAACACCGGGCACCGGGTCAAGGTCGATGGCTGCCCCAATGTCGATCTGCGGGTGGACATCTCACCGCCGCCGGACTTCAAGGGCGCGACGATGAGTGATTTCATGCGGCTGCCGATGATCCTGACGGCCATGCCGGCCATCAATGCCATTCCGAAGACCGTGTCCGCAGCGCCGGGCATCGTCACCTACGCCGATATCCTGCCCCTGCCCAGGGGTTTGGTGTCGCTGTAGCTCACGCTCTGGCGAAAGCCGGCGGGTCGGCCGCCGCGGGATCGGGGTTGGCCAGCGGCAGTCCCATGAAGCGGCGGGCGTTGTCGCCCATGAAGTCGTAGGTGCGCCGCACGTCCATACCCTCGGCGTACTTCCAGAAGCCCTTGGGCTCAGGCAGGCCTTCGGGGTGCGGGTAGTCGGAGCCGAACATCACCTTGTCCCAGCCCACGGTGTTCACGACGTCGGAGACGCAGCCCTCCCAGAACGGGCTGACCCAGATGTTGCGGCGGAACACCTCGTGCGGATGCTCCGGGAAGTTCTGCGGCATCTTCTTGTACAGGTCGGCGAAATCGTGGAACAGCGGCGAGATCCAACCGCTGCCGTTCTCGACGCTGGCGATGCGCAGTTTGGGGAACCGGGTCAGCGTGCCGTGGCAGATCAGGCTGGTGATCATGTCGGCGATCTCGCGGTGGCCCAGCGCCATCCAGCGGAAGGCGCTCTGCTTCATGAAGTTCTGGGTGTGTGGCGGCTCCCACTTGGAGATGTAGTCGTCCAGCGGCGGGTAGCTGGCGTGCAGCACGATCGGCAGGCCGGCAGCTTCCACGTCGCGCCAGAACGGGTCGAACTCCGGCAGGGCGGGGGAGCGCCAGCCATGCAGACCGTTCACCGGCCCCGGCTTGATCAGTGCCACCTTGGCGCCGTTGTCGAGGAGGTAGGCCAGTTCCCGTTGGGCGGCATCGACTTCGGACAGATTGATGATGGGCGTGGAGTACACCCGGTCGGCATAGTTGTAGGACCAGTGCTCGAGCATCCACTGGTTGAGAGCATGGATGATGGCGAGCGTGAGCGCCGGATCGTCGGCCGACGCATGTTCGATCAGGCTGGCCAGCGTCGGATAGTTCAGCGCCTCGACCACTCCCTGCCGGTCGAGCTCGGCGACCCTGGCCTCGGGTGTGCGCGTGGCCTCCGGTGCCGAGATGGCGGGCCCTTGCATCTCGCGCAGTGTCAGTCCTTCGGTGTTCTCACCGGCGAAGAACTTCTCGTGGGCGCCAGGGGCGGCCACCCGTTCGAACGTGGGGTTCGGGATGAAGTCGCTGACCTTGTTGTTGATGACGATCCTGGTCTGCTTACCGAACTGGGCGTACTGCACCGCATATCGGTAGCGCTCCGGCAGGAACTTCGTCAGCGCTTCCGCGGTCTCGTACATGTGTTGGTCGGCGTCGAAGATCGGTGCGTCTCGGAAGGTTTCGGTGTCAGTCACGTAACTCTCCTACGTGGTCAGGATGGTGGCGGCCGCAGTGCCCGGGGCACCGTAGAGCTGGGCGAAGCCGACCTTCGGCGCGCCCGGCACCTGTCGGTCGCCGGCCTCGCCGCGCAACTGGCGGACGAGTTCGTGGATCTGGCGCAGTCCGGACGCGCCGATGGGCTCGCCGTTGGCGATCAAACCGCCGTCGGTGTTGACGGGAAGCGATCCGTTGATCTCGGTGGCGCCGTCGGCGAGCATCTTCTCCTGGTCGCCGTCGGCGCAGAAGCCGCACTCGGCCATGTGGATGATCTCCGCGCCGGCATCGGTGTCCTGCAACTGCACCACGTCCACATCAGCCGGCGCGATGCCGGCCTTCTCGAACGCGGCGCGGGCGGCGTACACCGTGGGGGCGACGTCCTCGTCGACCGGGGCGAAGGTGGTGTTGACCTCGTAGGCGCCGTAGCGGCGGGTCCGCACCTCGACGGCCTTCACGTACACCGGCTTGCTGGTGTAGCGGTGGGCGATGTCGGCGCGGCACATCACCACGGCGGCGGCACCTTCGTCGGGGGTGCAGAACATGTACTGCGTCAGCGGATAATTCAGCATGGGTGCGTTGAGGATGTCGTCCTCGGGAATGGGTTTGCGCCGAAACGCATTTGGATTCAATGCACCGTTGCGCAGATTCTTGTTGACCACCTTCGCCAGCGTCGAGTGCGAAATCCCGTGGTCGTGGGTGTAGCGGTTGGCCTTCATGCCGAAGAACTGGGTGGTCAGGTACTGACCGTTCTCGGCGTACCAGCGCGGCATCCCCACCAGGGCGGGGTCCTCGGTGAACGCGCCGCGGGGATGCTTGTCCAGACCGACCGCGATGCCGATGTCGTAGTCGCCGGTACGGATACCGTCCGCGCACGTCTTGGCGGCGCTGGCGGCGGTGGCGCAGGCATTGAACACGCTGGTGAACGGGATGCCGGACAGGCCGACCATCGACACCAGGGCATCGGGGTTGGCCACGGTCCAGCTGCCGCCGACCGCGAACTGAATGTCCTTCCACTCCACCCCCGCATCGGCTACCGCGGCGAAGATCGCTTCGGTGCCCATCTGCATGGCCGTCTTGCCCTCGAATCGGCCGAACGGGTGTAGACCCACGCCGATGATGGCCACATCGTCCATGGTGAAACCCTCTCCTTCGAACCTGCCTACAAGTACGCGATCCGCCATACAACCGTAATGCTTACAGTATCGTATCTAGTGCCGCTCTTGCCCCACATGAGATGTCCGACAGGAAGGCGACGAATGATCGAACAGAAGGTCACGTTCTGCCGGATCTGTGAACCGCTCTGCGGCATGATCGCCACCGTCGACGATGGCCGGCTGGTGACGCTGCGGCCCGACAAGGACCATCCCTTGTCAGCGGGCTTCGCGTGCCAGAAGGGCATCGCGTTCACCGACGTGGTCAACGATCCCGATCGCGTCACCACTCCCTTGCGTCGCGGCCCCGGCGGCTTCGAGCCGGTCAGCTGGGACGAGGCGCTCGACGACATCGCCAAGCGACTGCTGACCATCCGCCGCAAGTACGGCTCGGGTGCCATCGGCTGGTACTTCGGCAATCCGGCGGCGTTCAGTTACTCACATCTGATGTCGGTGCTGCCGTTCATCAAGGCGCTGGGCCGGCGCACCCACCTGTTCACCGCCTCCTCGCAGGACACCAGCAACCGCCTGCTGGCCAGTCAGTTTCTCTACGGCACGCCCATGGCCGTCCCCATCCCGGATCTGATGCGCACCGACCTGCTCGTCATGCTCGGCTCCAATCCCGTTGTGTCCCATGGCAGTTTTCTCACCACCCCGCGGATCAAAGATCGTATGCACGACATCGTCAAACGCGGCGGACGGGTGGTGGTGGTGGACCCCCGCCGAACCGAGACCGCCGCCCAGTTCGAGTGGCTCGGCATTGTTCCCGACGGGGACGCCTATCTGATGCTGTCGGTGCTGCAGGTGCTCTTCGCCGAAGGACTGGTGAAGCTCGACCAGGTTGCCGCACAGGCAGATGGTGTTGCCTGGCTGCAAGAGCAGTGCGAACCCTTCACCCCGGAGGCCACGCAGACGCGCACCGGTATCGAACCCGGCATCGTCCGGACGTTGGCGCGCGACCTCGCGGCCACCCCGCGCGCCGCCGTCTACGGTCGCTTCGGGACCTGCGTCGGCCGCAACGGCACCCTGACGGCCTATCTGATCGACGTCGTCAACCTGCTGTCGGGGTGTCTGGACACCCAGGGCGGCAGCGTCTTCGGCTCGCTGGGCGTTCCCGGCGAGCGGGCGGCCATGGCGGTGCTGGGCGCCGCGCTGCGCCGGTCGTATCGGCGCAAGCGAACCCGGGTCGGCAACCTCCGGCCGGTGATCGGGGCCGAGCCTGCGGCGTTGATGGCCAAGGAGATCTCGGTTCCGGGGGCCGGGCAGATCAGGGCACTGTTCGTCAGTGCGGGCAATCCGGTGCTCTCGGTGCCCAACGGCAATGAGCTCGAGAAGGCCGTGGCCGGACTGGACCTGATGGTGGGGTTGGACCTGTACGTCAACGAGACCACCGCACACTGCGACTATGTTCTCCCGGTCACCACCATGTACGAGCGTGACGACTTCGCGGTGACGTTCCAGGCGTTTCAGACGACGCCGTTTCGTCAGGCCACCGAGGCGGTCATCGCCCCACGCGGACAGGCCCGCCCGGAGTGGGAGATCGTCGACGAACTGGCCAGGCGACTGGCGCCGGGTGTCCCGGTGTTCGCCGCCGTGGCCGCCGCGCGCCGGCTGGCCGGTCGCCGGTGGCGGCCCAGGCCGCTGGCGGACCTGATCATCCGGCTGGCCGACGGCGGCGACCGCTTCGGTGTGCGCCGCTCCGGCTTGACCTTCAAGCGGCTGATCGAACGGTATCCCCACGGTGCCGTGGTGGCGCCGTACCTGACCACGGGGGTGCTCCGCGATGTCGTGGTGTACCGGGGCGGCCGGATGCGACTGGCCCACCACGACATCAAGGCCGAGATCGCCGCGCTCGCAGCGCGTCCGGTACCGGAGAGCTATCCGATGCGGTTGATCGGCAAGCGTGAGCCGCGGTCGGAGAACTCCTGGATGCACAATTCGCCGTCGCTCACCGGGCCACTGCTCAAGCGGGGTGACCACATTCAGCGCGCCGTCATGCATGCCGACGACGCCGCGGCACTGGGCATCGCCGACGACGATCTCGTCAGTGTCGAGTCACCGTACGGTGAGATCGCGGTGCCGGTGACGCTGACCGGCGACATCGTCCGCGGCACGATTGCGGTTCCCCATGGCTGGGGGCACAAGGGCACCGGAGGGTGGCAGCTGGCGAATCGCGCCGGCGGCGTGAACGTCAACCACCTGACGTCCAGCGATCCGGGTGATGTCGAGTCCTTGGCCGGAATGGCGTGGCTGACCGGAATCCCGGTGCGGGTCAGGCCGATGTCATCGCCGGGTAGCACCGGGGTGGAATAGGCTACTGTAACCTTTACCGTTGACTGCCCTGCATCGTCGGATGCCAGGCAGTTTCCCGAGGAGGTGCTGGTGACAGAGAGAACCGCGCTGGTCGAGGATCAGTCCGCGCCCAGCGTCGAGATCGGCCGTCGCGCCGCGCTTCATGCCGAACGCCGGATGCTCATCGACGGCGAACTGGTGGAGTCTGCCTCCAGCGGGCAGTTCGACAACATCAGCCCCGCCACCGGACTGGTGCTCGGAGCCACCGCTGCCGGCGATGCGCAGGACATGGACCGCGCCATCGCGGCGGCCAGACGCGCGTTCGACCACACCTCCTGGTCCACCGACCGAGAACTGCGCAAGCGCTGTCTGGCGCAGTTGCAGGCGGCCATCGAGTCCGAACAGGGGTTGCTTCGCGAGGAGCTCATCGCCGAAGTCGGCTGCCCGATCATGACCACGCAGACAGCCCAGTTGGACTGGCCACTGGCCGAGGCGCTGCGGTATCCAACCCGGCTGATCGACGAATTCAGTTGGGAGCGAACGCTTGATGGGGGAGGCCTCTTCGGCGAGCGCAATGTGCGCACCGTGGTCAAAGAACCCGTTGGCGTGGTCGGTGCCATCACCCCGTCGAACTTTCCCATCGAGGTCATCCTCAACAAACTCGGGCCCGCGCTGGCCGCAGGCAACACCGTGGTGCTCAAGCCTGATCCCCACACACCGTGGAATGCCACGCGGCTCGGGCGGCTCATCGCCGAACACACCGACATCCCGGCGGGGGTGGTCAACATCGTGCCCACCCCGTCGAATGACGTTGCGGCGCTGCTGGGCACCGATCCGCGGGTGGACCTCATCTCGTTCACCGGTTCCACCGCGGTGGGCAAGGAGTTGATGCGCCAGGGCGCCGACACCATGAAACGCACCTTCCTGGAACTGGGCGGCAAATCGGCGCTCATCGTGCTCGACGACGCCAACCCGGCGGCGTTGGTACCGGGCGCTGTCGGGGTGTGCGTCCACGCCGGCCAAGCCTGCGCGTCGACCACTCGGATGCTGGTGCACCGCTCACTGTTCGACGAGGCGGTGGCCAGTGTGGCGGCGGTGTTCCAGCATGTCCCGGTGGGAGACCCGGTGCACGCCGACACCCTGGTGGGTCCGGTGATCAGCGCACAACAGAAGCAGAAGATCCTCGACGCGTGCGAGCAGGCTCGTCGAGACGGTGCTGAAATCATCGTGGGCGGTGGCTCTTACGACGATCTCCCGGACCACCTCCGCGGGGGGCACTACGTGCAGCCCACCGTGGTGGTCGGCGTCGACAACAGCGCCTCCATCGCGAGGGAGGAAATATTCGGTCCGGTGTTGGTGATCCTGCCGTTCCACGACGATGACGAGGCCGTCCGGCTCGCCAACGACAGCGCCTTCGGACTGGCAGGGGCGGTGCTCACCCGGTCGACGGCGCGTGGCATCGGCGTGGCCCGCCGAATCCGTACCGGCGCGATCGGCGTCAACGGCGGCATGTACTACGGCGCCGACGCACCATTCGGCGGATACAAGAGCAGCGGGCTCGGACGCCAGTGCGGGATCGAGGGTTTCGAGCAGTATCTCGAGACCAAGACCCTTGCGGTGCGGATGCCGCGCCAGAAATGAAAGGACCCCTACATGGGCAAATTGGATAACAAGGTCGCCGTCGTCTCGGGCGCGGCCCGCGGCCAGGGCCGATCGCACGCCATCAGCCTGGCCGCCGAAGGCGCCAGCATCATCGCGCTCGATATCTGCGCGGATCTCGAAGGCAACACCTATCCGCTGTCGCGCCCCGAAGATCTCGACGAGACCGCGCTGCTCGCGGAGAAGGAAGGCGTGCGCGTCCACACCGCGATCGTCGATGTCCGGGAACGCTCGGCGGTGTGGAAGGCAATCGCCGACGGCGTCGAAGAACTCGGCGGCCTCGACATCGTGGTGGCCAACGCCGGGATCTGTGCCATGGGCGAAGGCCAGACCATCCAATCCTGGTCGGACACCATCGATACCGACCTGGTGGGCGTGTTCAACGTCATCCAGGCCAGCCTGCCGCACGTCAACGACGGCGGTTCCATCATCGCCACCGGATCTCTGGCCGCACTGCTGGGTAGCTCCACCACGCAGGGGCCGGGTGGGTCGGCGTACAGCTTCGCCAAGCAGATCGTCGCGCGCTACGTCAACGACCTGTCGATCCAGTTGGCCAAGCGCTCGATTCGGGTCAATGCCATTCACCCGACCAACGTCAGCACCGACATGCTGCACAACGAGGGCATGTATCGGGTGTTCCGCCCCGATCTGAAGTCGCCGACCCGTGAGGAAGCCGAAGCGTCCTTCCCCGCGATGCAGGCCATGCCGGTGCCGTATATCGAACCGCAGGACGTCTCCAACTCAGTGGTGTTCCTGGCGAGCGACGACTCGCGCTTCGTCACCGGAATGCAGTTGCGCATCGACGCAGGCGGATTCGTCAAGGCGAAGCCGTACAAGGGTTGAGCCGATGAGCGCTATAGAAGGTGACGTCACCGACCTGGAGAAAGCGATCGGTCTGCCCGCCGGCCGGGTCGAGGAGATCTTGGCGCTGCAGCGACGCGCGTTCATCGCCGACGGCCCGCCCGGTGCAGACATGCGCTGCAACCGGATCGATCGACTGCTCGCCCTGCTGCTGGAGAATACCGACGCCTTTGTGGATGCGATGGCCGCCGACTTCGGCACCCGCTCTCGAGCGGCGTCGCTGTTCACCGAGGTGGTCGGCATCATTCCGGTGATCGAGCACACCAGAAGCCATGTGGCTCAGTGGATGCGGCCGGCGAAACTGATGCGGGCCGGCCGGCTGTTCGGGTTCAGAGCCCAGGTCGAACCCACTCCGCTGGGAGTCGTGGGCATCATCGGACCGTGGAACTTCCCGCTGAACCTGGTGATCCTGCCTGCGGCGGCCGCATTCGCGGCGGGCAACCGGGTGATGATCAAGATGTCCGAGATCACCTCGCGGACCGCGGCCTTGATGAGCGAGCTCGCACCGAAGTACTTCGACACCGCCGAACTGGCGGTGGTGACCGGAGGGCGCGACGTGGCGGCGGCGTTCACCAGGCTGCAATTCGACCACCTGTTCTTCACCGGATCGCCGGACATCGGCGTCCTGGTCCAGCAGGCCGCCGCCCGGCACCTGGTTCCGGTCACTCTGGAGCTCGGTGGCAAGAACCCGGTGGTGGTGGCTGACGATGCCGACATGGCGCGGGCAGCCAAGCGGATCACGTCGGCCCGGATGGTCAACGGGGGACAGGTCTGCGTCTGCCCCGACTACGTCTTCGTCCCCGAGGACCAGCTCGAGCCGTTCCTCGCCGCCGCCCGGCGGACCCTACGCGAGATGTTCCCTACGGTGCTCGACAACAACGACTTCTGTTCGTGTGTCAACGAACCCAACTATGACCGGGTGCTCGGGCTCGTCGATGACGCCGCCACCTTGGGCGCCACCGTCGAAGCCATCGCCCCGGAAGGCGAACTGCTACCCGACCGGTCCTCCCGCAAGATCGCCCCGACCATCATCTCCGGCGTCGACGACCGGATGCGGATCGCAGGCGAGGAGATCTTCGGCCCGGTGCTGGTGGTGATGGGATACTCGAAGCTGGCCGACGTCATCGACTATGTGAATGCGCGGCCCGCGCCTCTGGTCGCGTACTGGTACGGCCCCGACGGCGCGGCGTTCCAGCACTTCGTCCGCAGTACCCGCAGCGGTGGCATTGCACGTAATGACTTTGCCGCCCAGATGATTCCGTCGGCGGCGCCCTTCGGCGGGGTGGGACGCAGCGGTATGGGTGCCTACCACGGTAAGGCCGGTTTTGATGCCTTCACCCATTACCGGTCGATCGTCGGGTCGGATCTGCCGTTCAGCATCACCGGCTCGGCGTCCCCACCTTTTCGGGCACCGATGAAGTTCTATGCCGACGCGACCTTGCGGATGGCGCGCAATCGGACTCGCCGACGGTTGAAGGGGAGCCGCCTGAAGGAAAGCCGGTTGAAGGGAACGCGACCATGACCACAGCCACCCTGGTGTTCGACCCGTTCTCGGAGGACTTCTTCAACGGGCCGTACGAGACCTATCGCCGGATGCGCGACGAGGCGCCGGTCTACTACAACGCGCAGTACGATTTCTACGCCCTGACCCGGCACGCCGACGTCGCCGCGGCCTACAAGGACTTCGCCTCGTACTCGTCGAATCGAGGTGTAGACCTCGCTCAGGTACGCAAAGGTGAAGTCACCGAACATGGTTCGATCATTGCGATGGACCCACCGGATCACCGCCACATGCGCAGTCTGCTGAACAAGGTCTTCACCCCGCGCGCCATCCAGGCCCAGAAGCCCATGGTCACCGACTTGATCGACAAGTACCTGTCGGCGGTCGACCCGGCGGGTTTCGACTTCGTGCAGGACTTCTCGGCGCTGTTCCCCGTGGAAGTGATCACCATCATGCAAGGCGTCCCCGAACCGGACCGCCAGCAGGTCCGGCTGTGGATCGACGACCTGCTGCACCGCGACTCCGGTCAGGTGGAGATGTCGGAAGCCGGCCTGAAGTCAGCCATCGACATGGCCGTGTACTACTACAAGCTGGTCAAGAAGCGCCGAGGTGAACTGGGCGACGACCTGCTGAGCAAACTTATCACCTCCGAGCTCGAGCGCGACAGCGGTGCGATGGAACCCCTCAGCAACATCGAGATCACCGAGTTCGCCACCCTACTGGGAGGTGCGGGCGCCGAGACGGTGACCAAGCTGCTCGGGAATGCCGCCGTGGTATTCGGTCAGAACCCCGACCAGTGGCAGAAACTGCTCGATGACCGCAGCAAGATCCCGTTCGCGGTGGAGGAGTTGCTGCGCTACGAGGCGCCTGCGCAGTACAACGTCCGGTGTTCGCTCCGTGAGATCACGCTGCACGGCGTCACCATTCCCGCGGGCAAGCCGGTGTTCCTGGTGGGCGGCTCCGCCAACCGCGATCCGGAAGCATGGACCGATCCGGACAAGTTCGACGTCGACCGCGACCGCACCGAGGCGCAGAACCTCGGGCTCGGTTACGGCATTCACAGCTGCCTGGGAGCAGCGCTGGCGCGGATGGAAAGCGTTATCGCACTGGACAAGATGCTGGACTTCATGCCGCGGTTCGAGGTCGACTGGGACGGCTGCAAGAGGGTCAACATGCAGAACGTCGCCGGGTGGGGCAACGTTCCGGTGCGAGTGCTGCGCTGAATGCGGGCATCGGAGGAGCTCGACCCGAGCGCCACGCGCAGGGCCCGGCACCGCGCGGAGTCCCGCGGTGTCGCTGCCGAGCTACCGTCGGCGTACTGGATCGATGTGCAGTGCACAGAGGTGGCGGACATCGTGCGGTTCGCCGGCGGGTGGTTGTTCGACCATGTGACGGCGGGATGGCA
>JBEVFK010000168.1:0-18214 GCA_040512325.1 Mycobacterium sp.
GGCGCTGTCCAACCCCGGGCTGCGGCAGCTGCTCGACGAGACGATCGGCCAGGGATGGCTGACCGACCTGGACAAGCTGCGCGACCTCGAACCCTTCGCCGACGACCCGGCATTTCGGGCGCGGTGGCGGGAAGTCAAGCGCGCCAACAAGTCCCGGCTGGCCGAGTACGTGCACTCGTCGACCGGTATCGAACTTGACCCGACCTGGATGTTCGACGTCCAGGTCAAGCGCATCCACGAGTACAAGCGTCAGCACCTCAATGCGCTGCACATCATCACGCTGTACCACCGACTCAAGACCAACCCCGGGGCCACCATCCCGCCGCGCGCGTTCATTTTCGGCGGCAAGGCCGCGCCGGGATATTTCCTGGCCAAGCGCATCATCAAGCTGATCACCGCGATCGGTGATGTCGTCAACGCCGATCCCGACGTGAACCGCTTCATGAAGGTGGTGTTCCTGCCGAACTTCAACGTGCAGAACGCCCACCTGATCTACCCGGCGGCCAACCTGAGTGAGCAGATCTCCACCGCGGGCAAAGAGGCCTCGGGCACCGGGAACATGAAGTTCATGATCAACGGCGCGCTCACCATCGGCACTCTCGACGGCGCCAACGTCGAGATCCGCGAAGAGGCCGGGGCCGAGAACTTCTTCCTGTTCGGCCTCAAGGAGGACGAGGTGGAGGCCGTCAAGAGCAACGGTTACCGGCCACTGGATTACGTCGAGCGGGATCCGGAACTCGCGGCGGTGCTCGAGCTCATCCGGGAGGGCCATTTCACCCACGGCGACCCCGAGATCCTGCGTCCGGTCTTGGACAACCTGATCTACGACGACCCGTTCCTGGTGCTCGCCGACTACCGGGCCTACATCGACTGCCAGGACCGGGTCAGCGCCGCGTGGCTCGATGGTGACACGTGGGCGCGGATGTCGATCCTGAACTCGGCGCGCAGCGGGAAGTTCTCCTCGGACCGGGCCATCGAGCAGTACTGCGACGACATCTGGAACGTCGGGCCGATGACGGTGGATCTGTAGTCAGGACGCCAGCAGTTCCACGTCGGCGCAGCGGTGCGCACGGAGGTAGCCGCGGTCTCTGGCTACCTCCGCCAGCGCCGTCCGCAGTTGGCGCCGGCCCCGGTGCAGGCGCGACATCACCGTCCCCAGTGGTGTGCCCATGATCTCGGCGATCTCCCGGTACGGGAAACCCTCGACATCGGCGTAGTACACCGCCATCCGGAACTCACGCGGCAACGTCTGCAGCGCCTCTTTGATCTCGGTGTCGGGCAGCGACTCGAGCGCCTCGAGTTCCGCGGACCGCAATCCCACCGACGCGTGTCCGGCGGTGGCCGCCAGCTGCCAGTCGTAGATCTCGTCGGTGGGGTACTCGTCGGGCCGGCTCTGCTTGCGGCGGTAGCTGTTGATGTAGGCGTTGGTCAGGATGCGGTACAGCCATGCCTTGAGGTTGGTGCCTTCACGAAAGGATCGAAAACCGGTGTAGGCCTTCAGCATTGTCTCCTGCAGCAGATCCTCGGCATCGGCGGAGTTGCGTGTCATCCGCAGCGCCCCGCCGTAGAGCGAGTCCACCAGCGGAACGGCCTCACGGGTGAACCGCTCCTCCAGTTCCGCATCTGTTTCCACACTCTGGATCGGTGCGTCGAGGTGATCTATCACGGTGACTCCTGCCCGAGGCTGGTTGAATATGTCCATCCTCGAACTTCGATCCGCTGACGTCTGCGGTGCTGACCCCAAACCTTTGTGGGGGTTATCCCTACCCGCGGTCACAGCACGGTCCTGATCGGCGCAGGTGCCGAGGCGATCTCGTCGAGGACGCCGATGTTGTGGACGACGTCGCGGCTCTCCTGTGCGGCGATCGTGCGGACGGCGGTGGCCAGCACGCCGGTGAGGCTGGGCGGGTCATAGATCACCCGCCCCTGACCGGCGACTTTGCGGTCGCGCGTCCAGATCAGCAGCGGCCGGGCCACTGCCGGCGCAGCGCACAACAGCACCGCGAACCGCCAGGCGCTGTCCCGGAGCACCCGGACCGCTTCGTTGATCACGAAGATCTCATGACCCATCAGCACCGCGGCGACGTCGGCCATCGCCGGCGAGAGTTCAGTGACGTCGGTCAGGAGGCCGTTGACTTGGCTGGCCAGTACCGCGTTGATGCGGTCGAAATCCTCCTGGAGTCCGGAAAGTCCGGTGCCGCAGGCTATTTGAGTGGCTGCGATCCCCAGATCCAGGTCGATGTGCGCGTTCACTCCGGCCAGCATGTGCTGCAGCAGAATCGGGTCTTGACGTTGGGCGGCGTCGAAGCTGACCTGCCAACACCGGGTGGGTCGCGGATGATCGCCCGGATGAAAGTGGCCGTTGAGCGCATCCAGATACCGCGCTGCGAAGGTGACGTCGAACCGTTCCATCCGCGGCCCGTCCTGGAAGGCTCCCTGCGCGATGGCCTGCCGAACCGCGACGGTGATCCGCTTGTACAGGGCGGCGAAGTAGCCGAGGCGACTTGCCGCGCCCATCGACCACTGGATCACCGTGTCCAGCGCCTCGACCACGTCGTCGAGTGTGGTGACGACGGGCAGGGGTGGTGGCGGCGCGGTGGTGATCGGCATGGCGACGACGCTAGGTGGCGCCCACCCGCGCGCCACGCGTAGTGCACTACCTCAGTTCAAACCGAATCATCCACGGTCGGACTACCTTCGACCGGCCCCCGTCAGGACGTTTCCGCCACCTTGGTCGCGGCGAAGTCCGCGGCTTGAATCACGTAGCCGTCACCGATGTAGCGGTTGTGCGCGGCGAAGTCGGTGCCCTCCGAGCACACGAAGTCCATCGGCACACACAGCTCGATGGTCTTGGGCTCATAGAGCGGGCCGATCACCACAGGTGGCTGCGCGACCATGTTCATGAACCGGTCCGACGGTGTCCCCATCAGGGCGACAGCGGCGACGTGGTCGGCGACGTCGGCAGGCATCGGCGCAGGCACCTCTGACAACGACACCCCGTCGGGGATCAGTTCCGTTGTCACGAAGCCCATTACGGCCGCACCCTGCGAGAACCCGCCGAGCACCATCTTGGTGTCCGGGCAGTTGGTGGCCATCTCCTGGATGTGGGTGCTCGCGTCGATGACGCCCTGGATGCCGGTCGGGAAGTCCGTGGTCGCCGGGTAGACCACGGGATACACGCCCACCGACTTGTCGCCGACCCGTGCGCGGAGGTCGTCGACGAAGGCCTGGCCGGTGGCGCCGAGGCCGGGGGGTTCGGTGGTGCCGCGTGCAAAGACCACCTGGACGTCGGGACAACCGACCGGCTCGGGTGCTGCCAGTGGAGCCGGGCCCGGCGCTGGGGCGGCCAGCGGAGCCGGGGCCGGCGCGGGGGCGGCCACGGGCACCGGACCTGGCGGGGGACCCGCAGGCATGGGAGCAGGTTCGGCCGGTGGAGCAGGGGCGGGCGGCTCGGCGGCGGCGCTCGGAATTCCGAGCGGAGTGAGCAGCAGTGTGGCGGACGTCAGCAGCGCTGCGCTGCCTATACGAGTTAGATGACCTGACAATCCCATATACCGATGGTGACACAGGTGTCTGTGGGACGCCCGGCACGGGCGGGCCTGAGAGGCGATTCCTCAGATTTCCGGGCTGTACGCGGCGACGCGAGACCGCCGGACACGGCGGCAGTGACAACGCCCGTTATCACACGAATGCGCTTACTGCGCAACGTATCCAGGGGTGGTGTTGAATTTACGTTTCCGAAGACCCCTGGCGGGTACTCCCCTCTGCGGACGAGGAGGTCGAGAAAATGCCCAGCTGGGGATGGATTCTGATCGCAGTTCTGGTCGTCGTCGCCGCGATAGCCGCGGTGTACCTGGCCCGCTCATCACACGGCAACAAACGCACGGAGCGTCTCAAAGAGCACTACGGCACCGAATACGAGCGCACGGTCCAGCAGACCGGCGATCCACGGGCAGCGGAGGCAGAGCTGGTCGCCCGCGAACGCAAGCTGAAGAAGCTCGACATCGTCGCGCTCTCGCCGGCGGCCCAGAGCATGTACAGCGAGCAGTGGCGACTGCTGCAGACCGGTTTCGTCGACAATCCCACCACCGCGGTGAAGGACGCCGATCTCCTGGTCAACCAGGTGATGCGTGAACGCGGTTATCCGATCGACGATTTCGAACAGCGGGCGGCCGACATCTCCGTCGACCACCCGGGCGTGGTGGAGAACTACCGCGCCGCCCACGGCATCTTCCTGGCTCAGCAGAACGGTCAGATCGGGACAGAGACCCAGCGCGAGGCGTTTGTCCACTACCGCGCGTTGTTCGAGAAGTTGTTGGGAACCGAGCAGGACACGCCAAAGGAGGCACGAGCATGACCACACCGCGGCAATACGCCGATGCACCTGACCCGAACCTGATCCCTGCTGATCAGATGCGGCAGCCCACCGAGGACTTCGGTGAGCCGGCCCAGCAACACAGCGATCCGCTCCGGCAGCACAGCGATCCGGCCCAGCAGCACGGCGATCCGGCCCAGCAGCACGGCGATTCGGCCCAGCGACACGGCGAGCCGCTTCAGCAACATCAGGTCGATCCCTCGGCGGAGCAGTTCAGCCCGCCTCCCGCCGCCGCTGCTCCCACTGCAGCATCGACCACCACTGCGACATCGCAGGAATCCCGCTCGGGCGAGGCACTTTTCGCCGAGCAGGACCTCTCCGAACTCCGGGCACAATGGAACGATGTCCAGGCCGGGTTCGTCGATGATCCTCGTGAATGTGTTCAGAAGGCCGACGGCCTGGTGTCGTCGACAGTCGAGCAACTGACCGCCAGCTTCTCGCAGACGCGGTCGCGGCTCGAAGAGCAGTGGTCCCGCGGTGAGGAAGCCTCCACCGAAGATCTGCGCATCGCGCTGAAGCAGTACCGCGACTTCTTCGATCGGCTACTCGCGGTGTGACCGCCACGACGAACGGGACGCCCAGTCACGGCGTCCCGTTCGTCGTCAGCGGACCGCCATCCAGCTGTGCGTCTCGCTTCGGGCGACGACGGCACCGTCGTGAATCACCACCCGGTCGGCCGGAGCATTGGCGATGACGTCAGGAATGCTGGTTCCCCGCACTGCCAGCAACTCGGCGCGGGCGCCGACGCGCGGACCCGCCTCCGGCAACCCCAGCACGGCACGCGCACCATCGGTCACCATCTCGATGGCCACGTCGGGGCTGACATGGCCGGCAACGACCGTGAGCATGGCCGTCTCCAGAGCGTCGCTGCGTCCCAGCGGGTTGAACGGATCGCGCACATTGTCCGCACCTGCGGCCACCGGAACCCCCGCGGCACGCAGAGCGGCGATGGCGGTGATACCGCGCGGGGTGGCGGTCGCGACGTCGCGGGCGTGAATGAACAAGTTGGTGATCGGATTGGCCACCACACCGAGCCCCGCCTCGACGACCCGGGGCAGCAACTCGGCGAGTTCGTCTGCGGTCATCATGCCAAGGCGGGTGCAGTGACTGGCGGTCCGATTCCGGTTCGCCGGCCAGCTGCGCACCCGTGCGGCGTACCCGGGCAGGGTGTGATGGGTGCCCACCAGGAACTCATCGGTGTGCAAATCGGCTCCGACACCGCGTGATTCGGCCACTCCGAGCAGCCGATCGAGCTCGGCCAGCGGCTCGGGTGCATTGTGGGGTGAACCGCCTACCAGATCGGCGCCGGCATCGAGCGCGCCGTAGAGCAACTCCACATCGGAGTAGGCCTTGATCAACGCGACGATCTCGATGTCCATCAGTCCGCCCAGTTCGCGGCGCACCGCATCCACCGCGCGGATGCCCCGCAGCGGATCGTCGCCGGTCAGCACGTCGACATGGGTGCGTACCGCGGTGGTGCCGTTGCGCAGCAGCGCCAGCGCCGCGGCACGGGCCCGCTGCCGGAACGACTCTTCGTCGAAGCGCAGTGAACCTTCTCTCCAGGTCGCGATCGCATGGTGCAGATCGCCGGGCTCAGGTCGAAGCTCATCCCAGGACAATGCCTTGTCCAGGTGCGCGTGCGGCTCGGCGGGAGCGGTCAGGAGAACGTATCCACTCAGGTCCAGCACGCCGTCCCCGGTCGACACCTCTCGGGCGGGGGTGACGGCGGTGACGATCGTATGGTCGCCGTCTGGCCCCAGGTGGATGTCGACGACGGCGCCGTCGGCCAGCGTCGCACCCAGCAGAGCCGACACCGGTTGTCCTGCAACGGTCATCCTCAACCTCTCCGGGTCCGGACATACAGTCCGGAAACATGGGCACACGCTGCCGACCGTGCACTCTCGGCATCGCCGGCCTCGATGGCGGCGACGATCCGTTCGTGCTCACCGACAGCGAGCCGGCGGTTCAGCTCGGTGACCCACATGTCGGAGCGGTACAGATGTGCCTGCCCGTCGAGACGGGCCAGCGCATCGCTCAGTGGCCGGTTCCTGGCAGTGTCGCGGATCAGCGTGTGGAACTCCAGATCCATCCGCGCATCCCGGTATCGGTCCGGGTTCTCGTCCAGCAGCTCCCGCTGAACCTGCACCATCTTGCGCAGCTGCTCGACGGTGGCCCGGCTGGCGATCAGGGTGGCGTTGTGCGCGGCGAGCCCGTCGAGCACTTCCCGGACCTCGAAGACCGCCTTGACCGCTTCATCATCCAGCAGGGTGACGCGTGCGCCCGCGTTGCGGGTGTGGGTGGCCAGACCCTCGTAGATGAGCTGTTGCACCGCTTCCCGCACGGGGGTGCGGCTGACGTTGAGGCGGGCCGCCAACGCGGGCACGCTGAGCTGGCTGCCCGGCTCGAGTTCCCCGTTGAAGATCAGTTCCTGCAGCGAGCGGTGCACCGACTCGGTGAGCAGGGCGCCGTCCGATGTGGTCATGTCCCGGCCTCTCTACCGCGCCGCGGCCGAGACGCGCGCCGTCTCCCGCAACACGGCCTGTGGTGCGACACCGGCGCGCAGTCCCGCGACCTTCATGGCGATGTTCTCGGCAACGGTAATCGGTTCGTATCCGGTTTCGCCGACGGCAAGGGTTCCGGGCAGAGCCTCGAGCACCGCGTCGTGGTTGCCGTCGAAGAAGAACGCGGCCGAGCGCCTGCGCTTGATCCGCCCGTCGATCACCGGCGGGTTCACCCGGTGCACCGTGGACATCCACCGGTCATTGGTCCAGCGCGCCATGGCGTCTCCGAGGTTGATCAGCAACGCGCCGTCGGCGGGTTGCACGTCATACCACCCGCCGCGCCCGTCGAGGACCTGCAGACCCGGCACCTGGTCGGCCCACAGAATGGTGAGGATGCCGAAATCGGTGTGCGCGCCCATCCCCTGCAGATCGCCGGTGATCTCGGTATCGCCTTCGGGGAGTGCGAAGTTGTTCATCTTCAGCACCTCGATGGAGTGGTCGATCATCGGCTCGAAATAGTGCGCAGGTAGGGCCAGCGCGTCGGTGACCACGGTCATCAGGATGCGGGCGAGTCGCTGCGCCTCGGTGAAGTAGTTCTCGATCCGCGGCCGGAACCCCGCTGCTGCCTCGGGCCAGTTGTTGGGGGCGTAGCTGCTGTCCGGTAGATCCAGCCCGGCGAACGACCCTGCTTCGGTGCCGACGGTGAAAGCCTCGTAGTAGTCGTGCATCGGGTTCTCGATGCCCAGACTCATGCTCAGCGATTCGCTCTTGGGCGGCGAGTATCCGCGGTTGGCTGCGGGGTCGCGTCGATACTGCTTCTTCACGGCCAACGGCAGTGCGAAGAACTCGTCGAGCGCGTCTGCCAGCCCGGCGATGGCGCCCACGTCGACGCCGTGCCCGACGATCTGGACGAATCCGACGTCCCGGCAGGCTTTGTCGAACTCGGCGGCCACCTGGGCACAGCCGGGATCGCCGGCGGCGTTCCCGCCGGCCACATAGGTACTGACATCGATCACCGGTACGTTCAACATGCTGTCTCCTTCGACGTTCACAGTCGGCGTCCTGATTCGTGCCAGCGCCCGACGGCCAGCCGGGTCAGTACCCCCATCGCGGCGAACACCAGCACGCCGAACAGCGACGCCAGCACGATCGCGGCGATCAGATCGTCGGACTGCAGCCGGGCGCGGTACACATCGAGCAGTGTGCCGATGCCCGGTTGGCCTTTGGCGAAGAACATGTCTCCGATGATCGCGCCCACCACCACCAGCCCGGCGGCGGTCCGCACTCCGGTGAGAATCGCCGGAAGTGCGGCGCGCAGTTCGAGTTTCACCAACCGGTCCCACCGGGACGCTTTGGAGATGGTGAAGAGCTCATGCATGCCGCGATCCACCGACCGGATGCCGAAGTGGGTGTTGGTGATGATCGGGAACACCGCGATCAGCACACACACCAGGGTGCGTGCGGTGGTGCCGTAGCCGAGCCACAGCCCGATCAACGGTACGATCGCCAGGATCGGAATCACCTGGATGACAACAGCATACGGGTAGATGATGCGCTCCAGCCAGCGCGCCTGACACATCACCACGCCGGTGCCCACTCCCCCGATGACCGCCACCAGGAACCCCACCAGGGTCACCTGGGCGGTCACCGCCAACGCGGCCAGCATCGGCTGCAGATGTGTCCAATCCAGCAACGAGTTGCGCAGCACGTCCATCGGTGGCGGCAGCATGAAACGTCGGTGCGGTTCCAGGATCAGGTAACTGACCGCCGACCACACCACCAGCCCGGCACCCAGCGACAACAGCGGATAACCCACCGCACCGCCGATTCGTCTGCCGCGCCGCCCTTCTGGCGCGGACACCGGTGTGGCGTCCCGGCGGCTGAAGAGCCGGGCGGGAGCGTGCAGCGCGGTTCCCAGTACGGTCATGACGCCCGCCCGTGCAGCAGGGCCGAAACCTCGGCCACGTAGTCGGTGAACGTCGCGTCGAAGCGCAACTCTTCGGACCGGGGGTAGGAAAAGCCGACGTCGACAACGCCGGCGATCCGGCCGGGCCGTGGTGTCATCACCACCACTTTGTCGGCCAGGTACACCGCCTCGGACACCGAGTGCGTGACGAACATCGCGGTGAACCGGCGCTGTGCATAAAGACGCTGCAGCTCCACCTGCATATCGAGCCGGGTCATCTCGTCGAGGGCACCGAACGGCTCGTCGAGCAGCAGCACCTCCGGTGACAGCGTGAGTGCCCGGGCAATCGATACCCGCATCTTCATGCCGCCGGACAGCGTGTTCGGCAGGTTATCGGCGAACTGGTCCAGTCCGACGGCGGAAATCGATTCGGCCGCAACCCTTCTGGTCTGGTCGCGGTCGGCGCCGCTGAGTTCGGCGCACAGCTCGACGTTGGCGCGGACGCTGCGCCAGGGCAGCAGGGTGGGCTCCTGGAAGATGAAACCCACCGACTCGGTACTCAGGCGCACGGTACCGGAGCTGGGTTGCTCCAAGCCGGCAGCCATGCGCAGCAGTGTGGATTTGCCGCAGCCGGAGGGGCCGACCACCGCGACGAAGTCGCCGGGGGCGATCTGCAGGTCGGCCCGTTCGATGGCAATGGTGCCGGTGTCGAATCGCTTTGTGACATCGTCGAAGACGATCTGTGGCGGTCGGTCGAAGCCGCGCTCGGCGGTTTCTCGCGGGGTTTGGACGAGTTCCACTCGGACTCCCGATGCTCCAGTTGACTGTTTACATGCAGTATCTGCGTGATTGTGTGATCCCTAGAGTCGATTACATGTATTACGGTGATGTTTCACCCGATGAACCGCAGGTAATACTTCTGCACTGCGGCCGGCATACCCGCAGTACAGCTCGTCCCAGCTGGCGATATAGAACTTCGTTTACACAGCCGCAACACCGGCCGTGATTGCATGTAATCACTGGGTTCCGCCGGCGCCGTGCGGTATCCACCCAATCCCCACGCTACCGAGGAGCACCATGCACCGATCACTCTGGAAGACAGCCGCCGTCACCACCTGCGCCGTCGCGTTGAGCGCCTGTTCCTCTGCCCCGACCGAGGAGGCGTCCCCACAATCCTCGATCGAGCCGGCAGCCGAGGCTCAACAGCTCGCCGACGTGTGCCCGGCCGAGGTCGGGATCCAGCTGCAATGGCAACCGCAGTCCGACATGGGCGCGGTGTTCGGCATGCTGGGCCCTGACTACCAGGTGAACACCGACGACAAGTCCGTCACCGGCGCCCTGGTCGCCGGCGGTAAGGACACCGGTGTGGACCTGACGCTGAAGTCCGGCGGTCCGGCCATCGGCTTCCAGTCCGTGCCCTCGCAGCTGTACGTGGACGACTCGCTGATTCTCGGCATCGTCCACGGCGACCAACTGGTGGCTGCGGCCGCCGAGCAGCCGGTCGTCGGGATCACCCCGCTGCTGAAGTACAGCCCGGCGATCCTGATGTGGGATCCCGCGACCCACCCGGACTTCCGGACCGTCGCCGACATCGGCAAGACCGACGCCACCGTCGTCACCTCCGAAGGCCAGATTTTTCCGTCCTGGTTGGTGGCCAAGGACATGTTGCAGCAGTCGCAGATCGATCCGAGTTATGACGGCTCCCCCGCGCGGTTCGTCGGCGATCCGTCCATCGTGCAGCAGGGTTTCGCCAACTCGGAGCCCCACGTCTACGAACATGACACTCCCGCCTGGAACAAGCCCGTGGGTTATGGCTTGGTCAAGGACGTGGGCTATGACATCTACGCGTCCAACATGTCGGTGCGCGCTGACCGGGTCGACGAACTCGCGGCGTGCCTGGACAAGCTGGTGCCGATCATCCAGCAGTCCGGCGTCGACTACGCCGCCGCGCCGGACGCCGTGAACTCCGTCATCGTCGACATCATCGCCCAGGACAACACCTACTCGCCCTACACCGAGGGCGAGGCGGCCTACGGGGCACAAACTCTGGTCGAGCTGGGGCTGCTGGCCGCTGAGGACGACGGTTCGTTCGGTGTCTACGACCCGGCGCGCACCACCCGTAACGTCGACGATCTGCGAGGCGTGCTGGCCACCACCGGCAACGTCGTGCCCGCCGACATGACCGCAGACGACCTGTTCACCAACCAGTTCAGCGATCCTTCGATCGCCCTCAACTGAACATCCGGAGGATCACCACATGACCGACATGACCGAACTGCTGCGTGAGCGGGCCATGGGCGCGCTCGGCACCGAAAGCGACCGCGAGGTGCGTCGCATCTCGCTGGCTGACCTCGACAATCGCCGCGACGAGGTGGCTGATCAGTTATGGAGCGCCGCAACCGATATCGGCTTCTTTCAGGTGATCGACCACGGCATCGACCTCGATGAGGTGCGGGCCGCGTTCGCCATGGCCGAGAAATTCTTCGCCCTCCCCGACGAGGTCAAGAGCCGTTGGCCCAAGCGGTACAACTCGGGCTGGGAGCAGTTGACCCAGGTGCGGCCGTCGGTGGGGACTCCCGATCAGAAAGAGTCCTACCAGGTCACGCTGTCCAACATGGACGGCTTGTGGCCCAGCGAGGATGACCTCGCCGGCTTCCGCTCGACGGTCATGGCCTTCGAACACCGGTGCTGGGCATTGGCGATGGAACTGCTGTCGCTGTTCGCCGGCAAGCTCGGGTTCGACCAGGAATTCTTCACCCGCGCCCATGACCCGTTGTCGGACACCTACCAGAGCACTCTGCGCCTGCTGCACTATTTTGCGCTGCCGGCCGAGGCGGACCTCACCGGCGTCTGGCGCGCCGGCGCCCATACCGACTTCGACTGTCTGACATTGCTGTTCCAGCGGGAGGGGCAGGGCGGGTTGCAGGTCTGCCCGGGCAAGGAGATGGATGCCCAGCAGTGGACGTCGGTGCAGCCGTCGGAGGAGGCGATCACCTGCAACATCGGCGACATGCTGATGCGGTGGAGTGACGACCTGTTGCCGTCGAACTTCCACCGCGTCAAGAGCCCGGGGCCGACCGATCATCGCGCCGCGCGCTACAGCATCGCCTATTTCGCGCAGGCCAACAGTGAGATGACGATCGCAGGCCCGCACGGCAAGTACCCGCCGATCAGCGCGAAAGACTATCTGCAGCAACGCATCAGCGCGAACTTCGCGAAGTAGCGTCCCACCAGCTGAGCACCCGCGTGCCGAACAGGGTCAGCCATTTCGACGGCTCGCCCACCGGAACGTCCACCTCGAACCACACCCGGCCCGGATGGCGCCCGGCCTGCAGCCAGGTGCCGTCGGGTTGGCGGGCGCCACGAATCATCGCGATCGCCTCGGCCATCCGCGGATCAGGGGCGGCGCCGTCGAGACCCGCCGCTTCGCGGAAGTAGTCGACGGCGGTGAGGACGTTGTAGACCCAGCGCGGGGGGTAGACAAAGCCGTCCACCCACGGGCCCACCGGTGCACCTGTGCTCAGACGCTGAAAGAGCTTGCGCTGCAGCAGGTAGTCCTCCCCCCGACGGCGGGCGTCCCGCGTCGCGGCAGACCCTCCCGTCGCCACGTCGTAGGCCAGCAGACCGCGCAGTGAGTTCAGGGTGGAGTGATACGACGAGCGTGTCGAGCCCTCCACCCACTCGCAGTTCCATCCCCCGTCCGGGAGTTGGTGCTCGACGAACCAGTCCGCGACGCCCGCGACATCGGCGCCCAGCCAGACGCCGTTGGCCAGAGTCCAGGCGTTGATGCAGCAGTCCACCTCACCGCCCCAGTAGGGCAGGTCGTCGTACTCCCAGCGACTGTTGGCGGCCAGCAGCTCGGCGGTACGGCGCTCCCGCAGCACCGCCGCGTCCAGACCCCACTCCCGCAGCGCATTCAGCGACCAGGTGGTGGCGGTCCATGGCTGCCCGGCATCCTCGGAACCTTCGAACCCTGCCGGGAAGAACGCGCCGCCCGCCCATTGGCCGTCGGGATCTTGGAGCGCGAGCAGGTGTGCCCCGAAACCTTCGGTGGCGATCCTCGCTCGCGTCGCCTCCCAGACTGCGGGCGCTGCGCCCAGCAGGTCGCGTTCGATCTGCCAGCGCAATGCCGGATCGGAGTCGAGCAGCCACTCGGAGCGCACCCCGCGACTCTATCCACCCGATGCGGCAGGATTGGCCTCAGCATGACCGACACCGACGGGCCCGCCCCCAGCCGCAGAACCCACCTCCTCCGACTTGCGCTGGTGGCCGCATTCCTACTGGGGATGTTCTATCTGGTGGGTGTCGCCCGCGTCATCGACATCGATGCGGTGCGCGGCGCCATCGAGGCGACGGGCCCCGCGGCTCCGCTGGCGTACGTGGTGGCCTCCGCCCTTCTGGGCGCCATCTTCGTGCCGGGCCCGCTCCTGGCCGCCGGCAGTGGCCTGCTGTTCGGTCCGGTGCTCGGGACCTTCGTGACCATCGGGTCGGCGGTGGGCACCGCGGTGATCACCAGCCTGCTGGGGCGACGCGCCGGCCGGGACAGCGCGCGGGGGTTGCTCGGCGCTGACCGTGCCGACCGCCTCGACGCCCAGATCCAGCGGCGCGGCCTGTGGGCTGTGGTCGGTCAGCGCTTTGTCCCCGGCATCTCGGATGCGATGGCGTCGTATGTGTTCGGTGCGTTCGGGGTTCCGCTGTGGCAGATGGCCGTTGGCGCGTTCATCGGGTCGGCACCGCGCGCCTTCGTTTACACCGCCCTGGGTGCCTCGATCGGGGACATGTCGGCGCCGTTGGCCTACACCGCCATTGGCGTGTGGTGCGTGACGGCGGTCATCGGAACCTACGCCGCGCACCGTGGGTACCGGGCCTGGCGTGGGCGCGACAGGTCTGCGGACCCTACCGAACGTTGACGTAGACGGTGGTCGTGGTGACGGGCCCGTAGAGCTTGTCGCCGTCGTTGTTCGCGCCGGTGACCGAGTGGGTGAAGTTCGGACCCCGGCCGACGGAGACGACGGCGGCCTCGTCGAGCGGGGTTGCGCTGAGCCGATTGACCACGACGTGGTGGCCCTCGGCCTGCAGTGCAGAAATGGTGTCCTCCGCGCTTCCCGCACCGGCAGGTGCGGCCCCGGCCGGAGCCGCGAGGCTCAACAATCCTGCGGTCAACGCGGTGGCGGTTACGGCGGTGAGATGGAGGCTGTTCATGGTGTGACCTTTCGTGGTGTCCGGCTGCAATCAAGAGCGGTGCTCTCGCTTAGGACTGTGCCACCCACCGTGCCATAAATCAAGAGCGCTGCTCTCTTTTTTTCGACCTTCTTGCTGGTGCCCCCGCCGGTCAGTCGAAGTATTCGCGCTCCGCCGAGTGCACCGCGGCCCGCACCGCCACCGCCAACCCGTCTACTTGGTCAGCATCATCGGGCAGTTGCAGCACCGAGATCCGCAGGAATCCCCGCGGCGCGCTGACGAACGACTTGGCCCCGGCCGCCACCACCAGGCCCTGCCGCGCCAGATTGATCAGCGCCGAGGTCTCGTCGGGCACCTGCACCCACACCACGAAGCCGTCTCCGCTCGCCGTGGCGCTCAGACCCGCACGGGCGAATGCCGCCAGGGCTGCCTCCCGCCGGTGGCCGTAGACGATCCGCACCCGTCGCATCGCCTCGGCGGTCGCCTCGTCCTCGATCAGGACCGCCAACGCGTTCTGCAGGATCCGGCTGTTGGAGGCCATCCCGAAGCTGCGCAGCCGAATCGTCCGCTCCACCAGTTCGGCGCTGCCGCCGAGCACGGCGGTCCGCACATCGATACCGAACGCCTTGCAGTAGCTGCGAATTCGCAGGACTTGCGCCGGCAGGTGCACCCCGAGGGTTGCCGGCTCGTCACCGGTCAGCGGACCCGCACTGTCATCCTCGATGATCCAGGTGGCCGGGGCCCGTTCGGTGATCAGGGCGGCGAGTTGCGCTGCCCGCTGCGCGCTGAGCCTGCCTCGCAGGGCGTAGGCCCCGCTGGGCTGCAGCATGAGAGCGCTGACGCCCGAGGTCAATACGGCCGCCACCGATGCCGGTGTCGGGCCCTCTTCGTCGGCCTGCACACCGACGGGTTCGATACCGAGCTCCCGCAGGATGCCGAGGTAGCCGGGGCTGACGGGCTCCTCCACCGCGATGCGGCCCCCGGCGGCTGCCGCTGCGGTCGCCAGCACGACGGCCTCGGTGCCACCGCCCGCGCAGTTCCACGCCTGCGCGGGGAACGGCCAACTCGACTGCACACACCGCAACAGCCGCGGGGTGATGTAGGCGCGCTCGGCGGTGTGCAGTTCCGGCGTGGTCAACGCCTGGACCAACGCCGATGCCAGATCGGGTTGCAGCGCAGGATCCGGTGTCACCGTGGACATCTCGACGTCCGCCCAGACGGGCGTCCGGCCTGACGGGACACCGGCGGGACGCAGATCCGCCACCACCGTCCCACCGCGACGCCGGGTCTCCAGCCGGCCCGAGTCGCGCACCCGGCTCCACGCCGACATCACGGTGCCCGGACTCACCCCGGCGGCTCGTGCGAAATCGCGAATGGTGGGCAGCTGAGCGCCGGGCACCAGATCACCGCCGTCGATCAGCCGGGTGAGGCCGCTGCCGAGGGCTTTGGCGGTGCTGCCCGGCAACCGTTGCGCCAGCCAGTCGGCGTCTACCTGAAGCTCCGCCGAACCCAGAGTGGTCACGCCGCCAGCCCCAGCCGGGTACGCAGGTCGCCGACCGGCGGCGGGGTCCACACCCCACGCTCCCGTAACAACGGCAACACCTCGTCGGCGAACTCTGTGATGCCCGAGCCGTAGTTCACCATGAATCCGTCGGCGGCCCCGGCCGCGAACCACCTCTCGAGCTCGTCGGCCACCGCAGCGGGGGTGGCCGTCATGGCAAAGTGCCCGTGTTCCAGGGCAATCCGCTCGAGCACGGCACGCAGTGTGGCCCCGGGCTCGCGGGCCCAACGCAGATAGATCTCGGCACGGCTGCGGCGGCGGTGTGAGGTGTTCAACGCAGCGGCATCGGGCAGGTGCGATGCCGGGATCGGCTCGTCGAGGGCCAAGTCGGTGAAGCGGAAATCTTCCGACTCCCGCAGCACCGCGCGGCGGGCCTTGTCCAGCAGGTCCGGCGTCACCCGCGCACTTCGGGCACGGCGGGCAGCGTCGTCGCCCTCGCCGAGAAAGGCGCGAAACCCCGGGAACACCAGCACCTCTCCGGGTGCGCGGCCCATGTCGGCGACTTCCTTGCGCAGGCGGGTGCTGAAGTCGACAGCGTGGTCGAAGTCAGGGGCGGCGACAAAGACGACGTCGGCGTTGCGGGCGGCGAACGCGATGCCTTCATCGGAGGCCCCGGCCTGCACCAGCACCGGTCGCGACGCGGGACCTGGCACATCGAGCGGACCCTGCACGTCGAAGAACCGGCCCCGGTGGTTCAGCGGCGTCACCTGTGCCGTGTCGACGTATACCCCGCCGGATTTATCGTCGACGATCGCGTCCGGCGGGAAGCTGTCCCACAACGCGTGGGTGACGTCCAGGAACTCCTGCGCGCGGGCGTACCGGGTGCCCGGGTCCGGCAGCGTGTCGAGGCCGAAGTTGCGTTCACCGGTGAAGGACGTCACCACATTCCAGGCAACGCGCCCGCCGCCGAGCCGGTCCAGCGACGCCAGCGTGCGGGCCGTGTTGTAGGGCGCCTGAAAGGTGGTCGACGCGGTGGTGATGAAACCGATGTCGCGGGTCCGGGCCGCCAGGGCCGCGGTGAGCGTCAGCGGGTCGAACGGCAACCGCGGACTCTGGTGCCGCACCGCGTCGAAGCCCAGGAAGTCGGCGTAGAACAGGGCGTCGAACCCCACGCTCTCGGCCCACCGCGCGTAGGCGACGTGCTGGTCGAAATCGTTGATATCGCTTGGTGCGACGTCGGGTTCACGCCACCGGGCGATCGGTCCGAACGCATGCTCGCCGGAGACGACGAAGCGCAGCGTCCGGTCCGCGCTCATCGCACGACGCCCTGGTTGCTGCCCAGGCGGTGCGGCGCTAACCCGTAGTGCTGACGCAGCGTGCTGCCCTCGTAGTCGTGATGGAACACCCCGCGGGCCTGTAGCAGCGGCACCACGTGGTCGACGAAATCGGTGAGCACCCCGGGGGAGCTCGCGACGTGCAGGTTGAAGCCGTCGGCGGCCTCGGCGAGATACCAGTCGGTGATCGTGTCGGCCACCTGCTCGGGGGTACCGATCACCGACACATGCTGGGTTCCGTTGCGGCGCAGCCGGAACACTTCGCGCAGCGTCAGGTTGTCCCGCTCGGCACGGTCCAGCAGGCCGTCGAGTTCGCTGGCGGCGCTGCGGCTGATCTCGGCCTTGGCCAGCAGATCGAACGGCAGCGGGCGGTCCATGTGCAAGGCGTCGGCGGGGATGCCGAGTTGGCGGGCGAAGAACGACACCCGGGTGGCGTCCGGTGTCGCCTCGTCGAGTTCGGCCCGACGGGCCACCGCATTCTCTTCGGTATCACCGATCACCACGAAGAACCCTGGCAGCACCTTCATGGTGTCCGGATCGCGGCCGGCATCAGCTGCTTTGGCGCGCAGCAGGTTCCGGTAGGTCACGCCGTCGGCGAGCTCGGTCTGGTGGGTGTACACCGCGTCGGCGGTCCGCGCCGCCAGTGCGATCCCGCGCTCGGAGGCACCGGCCTGCACCAGCAGCGGACGACCCTGCGGTGACGGCGGCACCAGCGGCTCACCGGCCACCTGGATCCGGTCGCCGTGATATCCGGCGGCCTTGATGGCACCCGGGCGCAGGTAGTCACCGGTTTCCCGGTCACCCAGGATCGGGTCCGGTTCCCACGCCTCCCACAGCGCGATCACGGCGTCGAGGAACTCCTCGGCGCGGGCATAACGCTGCTCCTTGGCTTCGGCACCCGGCGCCGAGAAGTTGCGCGCCGCTTTGTCACCGGCGGTCACCACGTAGTTCCAGGCGGCCCGGCCGTCGCTCACCAGGTCCAGCGACGACACCTGCCGGGCCAGGTTGTACGGGTCGTTGTAAGAGGTCGACGCAGTGCCGATCAACCCGATCCGGTCGGTCTGCCCGGCGATCACCGTCAGCGCGATGAACGGGGTCAGCGCCCGCCACGGGTGGTGCCAGTAGGCGCCGTCGAACGCCGGGGTGTCGGCCAGGAACACCGCCTGGAATTTCCCGCGCTCGGCGATCTGCGCGGCCTCCACGTAGTGCCGGTGCGAGACGAACCAGGACGGATCATGGTCGTCGAGGCGCCACGACCCCTTCGCCGTGCCGCCGGGCAGCAGGTTCAGGTTGAGGATCAGGCCTTCGTCAGGCTGTCGCGGCATGAATATGTCCTTTGTGGAGAACCGAGTTGAATCCGGCCGGCTCCAGCACGTCCGACACGGTGAGCGCGAGGCTCGACTTCCACTGCGCCAA
>JBEVFK010000169.1:0-24643 GCA_040512325.1 Mycobacterium sp.
ATCGTCGAGTCGTCGAGCGAAGGCCTGTCCGTGCAGGCCGACCCGAGCATGGGCATCCGCGCGGCCGCGCTCGGCCGCATCGAACTCGACAACGTCGCGGTGCCGCTCAGCGCGCGCCTCGGCGAAGACGAGGCGACGGAGTCCGACTACTCCGAGGCCATCGCGCTGTCCCGGTTGGGTTGGGCGGCAATGGCAGTCGGCACGTCGCATGCCGTACTCGACTACGTGGTGCCGTACGTGAAGGAGCGCGAGGCCTTCGGCGAGCCCATCGCCCGCAGGCAGGCCGTGGCATTCATGTGCGCGAACATCGCCATCGAACTCGACGGACTGCGCCTGGTCACCTGGCGCGGCGCCTCGCGCGCCGAGCAGGGTCTGTCGTTCGCGCGTGAAGCGGCGCTCGCCAAGCGCATCGCGACGGACAAGGGGATGCAGATCGGCCTGGACGGGGTTCAGCTCCTCGGCGGGCACGGCTTCACCAAGGAGCACCCGGTGGAGCGTTGGTACCGCGACCTACGGGCTCTCGGCGTCGCCGAAGGCGTCGTCGTCCTCTAAGTCTTCCGCACCGGCCGAACCCCAGACCCCACGAACGGAAACCACAGTCATGGCAATCAATCTCGAAATGCCGAAGAAGCTCCAGGCCGTCATCGACATGGGCCATCATGGCGCCGCTGAGTTGTTGCGCCCGGTGTCGCGCAAGTACGACCTCATGGAGCATGCCTACCCGGTCGAGTTGGACACGCTGTCGCACCTCTTCGAGGGCCTCACCGACGCCAAGACGATCTCCTTCGCCGGTGCCGATGCCTTCCGCGAGGCCGACGGGCCGAAGGGCAACATCAACGGCGCCAACATGTCTGCGTTGCTCAACGCGCTCGAGATCGCCTGGGGCGATGTGGCCCTGCTGCTGTCGGTGCCTTTCCAGGGACTGGGCAACGCGGCGATTTCCGGCGTGGCCACCGACGAGCAACTCGCCAAACTGGGCAAGGTGTGGGCCGCGATGGCCATTACCGAGCCCGGTTTCGGCTCGGATTCGGCGGCGGTGGCCACGACGGCCAAACTCGACGGCGACGAGTACGTCATCAACGGCGAGAAGATCTTCGTGACCGCCGGCTCGCGGGCCAGCCACATCGTGGTGTGGGCGACGCTGGACAAGTCGCTGGGCCGGGCGGCCATCAAGTCGTTCATCGTGCCCCGCGAACACCCCGGCGTCATCGTCGAACGCCTCGAGCACAAGCTCGGCATCAAGGCCTCCGATACCGCGGTGATCCGGTTCGACAACGCGCGCATCCCCCGCGACAACCTGCTCGGCAGCCCGGATATCCAGATGGACAAGGGTTTTGCCGGGGTCATGGAAACGTTCGACAACACGCGGCCGATCGTCGCGGCCATGGCCGTGGGTGTGGCACGCGCCGCCTTGGAGGACCTGCGCAGGATCCTCTCCGAGGCCGGCATCGATATCTCCTACGACAAGCCCGCGCACGCGCAGAGCGCCCCGGCGGCGGAGTTCCTGCGCATGGAGGCCGACTGGGAAGCGGGCTATCTCCTCACCGTGCGGTCGGCCTGGCAGGCCGACAACAAGATTCCCAACTCCAAGGAAGCCTCGATGGGTAAGGCCAAGGCCGCCCGCGTCGCCAGCGACATCACCCTCAAGGCAGTCGAAATGGCCGGCACCTTCGGCTATTCCGAGCAGTCACTGCTGGAGAAGTGGGCGCGCGACTCGAAGATCCTGGACATTTTCGAGGGCACCCAGCAGATCCAGCAGCTCGTGATCGCCCGGCGGCTGCTCGGCATGACGTCGGCGGAACTCAAGTAAGAGATGCATTTTCGGTCTCGACCCCGGTGATGATCCAGCGAATCGCCGCGTCGAAGATATCCGGGGACACCGCGGGCAGGCCGGCCTTGGCCGCCAACGACGAGGCCACGATCTCGGCGTTGGTCATGCTGATGGTGGTGTGCACCAGCACGGCGCAGCATTCCCTGGCCAGCCGGTCCTGGACACCTGACTCGAGCAGGATCCGCAGCAACCGATTCACGTAGCCGACGACGGCCGCTCGGTCATCAAAGGTCATCAGCTCCGAGAGGTGCGGGTGGGCCAACAACTCGGCGCGCACCGCCGCGCACCACCGCAGGGCGCTGTCCTGCCAGGTGCCGGCCTCCTCGAACTCGACGCGCAGCGCGGCGAAGTGGCGTGCCACCAGTTCGCGGATCAGCTGTTCCTGGCTACCGACCTGGGCGTACAACGTCTTGGTCGAGCACTTCAACTCAGCGGCCAGCCGACGCGCGTTGAGCCCGGGCAGTCCCTCGGCATCGAGCAGGGCCTGCGCCCGGGCGTAGATGGCGTCTGCAGTGGCCGCCTGCCTTTTCCCGTCATTGCCGTCGGACGCCATGCTTGCTACCGTAGCCGGGAAAACATCGTTTTCCACCAGAGGGATGTCTATGGGATTGCGTGGCGACGCCGCCATCGTCGGCTTCACCGAACTGGCACCCACCCGCGCTCCTGTCGAGCCGCTGACGTTCACCCTGGAGCAGTGGGCGACATTGAGCGCCGCTGCCCTCGCCGACGCGGGCCTGTCTGCCACCGACGTCGACGGGATCGTCTGCTCACCACTGATGGAATCAGAGATCTTCGTCCCCTCGACCATCGCCGAATACCTGGGTATCCGAGCGAATTTCGCCGAGTTCGTCGACCTCGGTGGCGCCACCGCCGCGGCGATGGTGTGGCGGGCCGCAGCGGCCGTCGAACTCGGGATCTGCCAGGCGGTGCTGTGCACCATCCCCGCCCAGTACATGACACCGATGTCGGATCAGAAGCCGAAGAACTACGGCGACGCACTGTACTTCGGGGCCTCGAGCAACCAATACGGCTCACCTCAGGCCGAATTCGACATCCCCTACGGCAACCTCGGCCAGAACGGCCCGTATGCCCAGGTGGCCCGCCTCTATGGCGCCACCTACGGCTACGACGAGCGCGCCATGGCCAAGATCGCGGTAGACCAGCGGATCAACGCCAACCACACCGGCGGCGCCGTCTGGCACGACACCGCGATCACCGTCGACGACGTCCTCGCGAGCCCGATGATCGCCGACCCACTGCATCGTCTGGAGATCGTGATGCCGTGCTTCGGCGGTGCCTCGGTGGTGGTGACCAACGCCGACCTGGCCCGGCGCTCCCGCCACCGGCCGGTGTGGATCAAGGGGTTCGGCGAACACGTGCCGTACAAGACCCCCACCTACGCCGAGGATCTGCTGACCACCCCGATGACGAAGGCCGCCGAGACGGCCTTCGCGATGGCCGGCCTGAGCCGCGCCGACGTCGACCTGGTGTCGATCTATGACTGCTACACCATCACCGTGCTGCTGAGCCTGGAAGATGCCGGCTTCTGCGCCAAAGGCACCGGCATGCAGTTCGTCGCTGACCACGACCTGACCTTCCGCGGCGATTTCCCGGTGAACACCGCCGGCGGCCAGCTGGGATTCGGCCAGGCCGGCAATGCCGGTGGCATGCATCATGTCTGCGATGCCACCCGCCAGCTGATGGGCCGGGCCGGCGATGCTCAGGTGGCCGACGCCGATCGCGCGTTCGTCTCCGGCAACGGCGGAATCCTGTCCGAACAAACCGCACTGATCCTGCAGGGTGACTGAGATGACCGACTTCGACAAGCCCATGCCGGTCAAGACCCCGGTGAGTGCGCCGTTCTGGGATGCCCTGGCTGAGCACACAATTCGCATCCAGTACTCACCGTCATCCGACGCGTACGTGTTCTATCCCCGAATCCTGGCCCCCGGTACCCTCGCTGATGACCTGGAATGGCGCGAGATCTCCGGGGCGGGAACGCTGTACACCTTCACGGTGGCCCAACGGCCCGTTTCGCCGCACTTCGCCGCTGACGTCCCCCAGCTGTTGGCGGTGGTGCAGTGGGACGAGGGACCCCGCTTCTCCACCGAGATGGTCAACGTCGACCCCGCTGACCTGAAGATCGGGATGCGGGTGACGCCGGTGTTCTGCGACTACCCCCAGCACGGGGTGACGATGCTGCGCTACCAGCCGGCAACATGACCACCGAGCACCGCATCACCTGCCCGTTGTGTGAGGCGATGTGCGGGCTGCGTGTGACGGTGGACCTGGCGGACGTGATCGGTATCCGCGGCAATCACGACGATGTCTGGTCCCGTGGCCACCTGTGCCCGAAGGGCACTGCCCTGGGCAGCATTCACCATGACCCCGACCGGCTTCGACAACCCTTGGTGCGCAACCGCTCCGGCGATCACGTCCCGGTCAGTTGGGATGATGCGTTCGCCGAGACCGAGCGGGTGCTGCGTCCGGTGCTCGACACCTACGGCGCCCGCGCGGTGACGGTGTACATCGGCAACCCGGTGGCCCACAATCTGGATCTCGAAACCTACGTCGGAGCGCTGGTGGGGTTCGCGGGTGCAGCAGGCATGCCCGCCTACTACTCCCCCGGCACCGTCGACCAGTGGCCGCTGAACGTCGTCGGCGCTCAGCTTTTCGGCGGGATGTGGAACGCGCCGATTCCCGATCTGGACCGCACCGACCACCTCATGATCCTGGGTGCCAACCCTGCTGCGTCGCAGGGCTCGATGCTGTCGACACCCGATGTGATGGGCAAACTCTCGGCGATCCGGCAGCGGGGTGGCCGAGTGGTGGTGGTCGATCCCCGGCGCACTCGGACCGCGCATCGCGCCAGTCAGTGGGTGCCGATCCGCCCCGGTACCGACGCGCTGCTGTTGTTCGCACTCCTGCACACCCTGAATGCAGCAGGCGCGGTGCGTCGTCCCGCGCATCTGGCCAACCACGTGCTCGGCCTCGACGAGGTGCTGGCCCTCGCCGAACCCTTCACTCCCGAGCGGGTCGCCGGCGCCACCGGGGTATCCGCCGATACCATCCGACAACTCGCCGCCGACCTCGCCCAAGCGTCGAGTCCAGTGCTGTACAGCCGGATCGGAGTGTGCACGCAGGAGTTCGGCACACTGGCCACCTGGCTGGTGTTCGTCCTCAACGTCGCACTCGGGGCAGTGGACCGTCCGGGTGGCGCACTGTTCCCGAAGGCCGCGGTGTGGTCACCGATGTTCGCCAAACCGCCAGATCAGAACAGCCCGGGTTGGGAATTCGGCCGCTTCCGCAGCCGCGTGCGAGGCACTCCGGAGGTTCTCGGACAGTTCCCGGTCAGTTGCCTCGCCGAAGAGATCGACACCCCAGGCGATGGGCAGATCCGTGGCCTGATCACCGTCGCGGGCAACCCGGTGATCTCGGCGCCGGGCGCTCGTCGACTCGATGCCGCCTTGAGCGGGCTGGACGCGATGATCTCGGTGGACAACTGGCTCAACGAAACCAGCAGGCACGCCCACGTCATCCTGCCCGGATCGTCGCCGCTGGAGCGGGCGCACTGCGACGACCTGTACTGGATGTACTCCACCGCATCGTGTGTCAAGTGGTCGGACCCGGTGTTCCCGCCCGACGGCAGCAGGCCGCCGGAGTGGGAGGTCCTGCTGCGACTCGCCGGCGCAATGGTGGGCATCGCCGTTCCCGACGTCGACATCAGCGCTCTCGATGACCTGTACGTGCACGGGATGATGACGACGATGTGCCGGCGCGCCGACACTCCGCTGTTCGGGCGCGACCCCGCGGAGGTGATCGCAGCGGTGTCTGGTCGTGGCCCAGAACGACTGATGGACATGGGAATTCGACTCGGACCCTGGGGTGACGACCTGGGTCGGCGTCCCGGCGGCCTGACGCTGGCCGAGGTCCGCAGCCATCCCGACGGGCTGCGACTGGCCGAACTCGAAGGCGGGCGACTCCACGAGACGGTCACCACGCCGTCGGGAAAGATCGAGTTGATTCATCCGATGATGACCGACGACATCCCCCGCCTGCTGGGACGTCTCGATCGGCCCGACGAAGAGTTCGTCCTCACCAGTCGCCGCCACCTGCGGTCGAACAATTCCTGGCTGCACAATGTCCCGGCGCTGATGCGCGGCCGCGACCGGTGCACGTTGCTGATTCACCCCGACGACGCAGCACGGATCGGTCTGGTCTCCGGGCAACTCGTCGAGGTGTCCACCACAGAGGGAGCCCTCTCGGTGGTTTCCGAGGTCAGCGACGAAATGATGCGCGGCGTGGTGTCCCTACCGCATGGGTGGGGTCACGGCATCGCGGGCACCGCACTCGACACCGCCAACCAGCATCCGGGCGTGAACTCCAACATTCTCAATCCCGCGGCCCTCATTGATGTTCCGAGCAACACGCAGGTGGTCAACGGGGTTTCGTGCCGCGTGACCGCGACGGTGTGACGGGTCGGCTTCCTCTCGCTCGCGCGGAATCTGCACTCGGCGCCGCCCTGCTCACACGAGATGACCGATGTCAATTTTGACGATTCCGTAGATTTAATTCCGCCGGCGTGGGTAGTGTGCGGATGCCCGCGCTGCGACCACGCCAGCTCGGGGACGGTGATTTGCCGAAACTTCACGTCGGCGACAAGCCAAGTACTGCAGCCGGAGGCGCAGTACACCGTCATCACTGAGTTCCTCGCGCATCCTTCACTCAGGAAACGACGGAGGCCCCCCCTTTTGAGGACACACCTATGACACTCGGACAACCGATCACCGTCCCGGCCGTTTCGCTCGACGACATGAAACGGCTGAAGCGGGAGGTCCTGCGATTTCTCTGGCTGCGGGGCGTCCCGCCATTGGCGGAGGGCTCCACCTCGCCCGACGAACTGCTCTACCTGGCTGACGCAGTGCAGCGCTGCGGGGCGCGCCTGATCTGCGAGATCGGTTTCAACACCGGCTTCTCCAGTCATGCCTTTCTGGCCGCGCATCCCGACACCCGGGTCGTTTCATTCGACCTCGGTGCGCAGCGCTACACGAAGACAGCGAAGAAGCTGGTGGACCAGAGATTTCCGGGCCGGCACACACTCATCTGCGGTGACTCGACCGAGACCGTTCCGGATTATCACGCCGCCCATCCCGATCTACGTTTCGATCTGGTCTTCATCGATGGCGGCCATGCCTACGACGTGGCGAGAGCGGATATCGCGAACATGAGACCCTTCTGCACCGAGGACACGGCCGTCCTCATCGACGATCTCACGCCATGGCACCCCTGGGGCGAGGGCCCCGCTCGGGCGTGGAACGAAGCCATCCAGGATGGCGTCATCCGCCAGGAGGAACTCTTCAAAGACGGCAAACCCGTGGAGGTCATGGCGCCGCCCGGGAAGAGGAGTTGGGCGCTGGGCCGATATCTCACCTAGCCGACCCGGCGGTCAGGCTGCGGCGTCCAGCTGTGCCCGCACCGTGTCGTCGAGTCGGATATCGGCCACCGCGAGGTTCTCCTCGAGATGAGCCACCGACGAGGTTCCCGGAATGAGCAGGACGTCCGGGGCCACCCCCAGTGTCCAGGCCAGGGCCACCTGCGCGGGCGTGACCCCGAGATCGGCGGCGGCCTGGCGCACCACGGGATTGCCGAGCACCGGATTGTCTTGGGCAAAGGCCGATCCCAGCGGAAAGAACGGGACAAAGGCAATACCCCGACTGACGCACTCGTCCAGCACTGCCTGCGAGCTGCGATCTGCGAGACTGAACGGGTTCTGCACACAGGCGATCTCGGTCTGCGTCGCGGCATGTACCAGGTGCGGCAGGTCGATATTGGACAGCCCGATCCCGCCGATGAGTCCGGCGTCGCGCGCGGCGATCATCACCGCGAGCTGATCGTCGAAGAGTGCGTCGGGCCCGTCGCTGTCCATCAGCCGAAGATTGACCGCCGCCAACTGGTCGATTCCCAGCGTGCGCAGATTGTTCTCGATGTCGGCCCGCAGATCGGACGGCTCCGCGACCGGCAACCAGGCGCCGTCGGCGTCGCGACGGCCACCCACCTTGCTGACAATGGCCAAGCTGTCCGAATAGGGGTGCAGCGCTTCACGGATCAGCTGGTTGGCCACGTCGGGGCCGTAGTACTGGGCGGTGTCGATGTGGTCGACACCGAGGTCGACCGCACGTCGCAGGACTGCGATGGCCTGGTCGTGATCACGCGGTGGACCGAGGACACCCGGCCCGGGCAGTTGCATGGCCCCGAACCCCACCCGGTGAACCTGGAACCTGGCCAGCTGATAACGATCATCACTCATTGGTGGTCCAACCCCTTCGAACTCAGAATCCATTCCGGACGGCAACACGAGTGCGCCCGGTGACGCCGCCGCCGATGATCGTCCGCAGCACATCGGGCACGTCGAGGACGGCGATGTCCCGGGTGATGCGGTCGAGATGCAGCGGGAACAACATGGTCTCGATCTGCTGCCAGAGCTGGCGCCGCTGCTCGATATCGAGCTGGACGGAGTCGATGCCGGCCAAGGTGACACCCCGCAGGATGAACGGGTGCACGGTGGCCGGCAGGTCCGCCGATCCCGCCAGTCCCGAGATCGCCGCAATGCCACCGTATTTGAGTGTGCTCAGCGCGTACGCGAGCGTCTTGCCTCCCACACAGTCGATGACCGCGGCCCAGTGGGTCTTGCCCAGCGCACGCACCTTCTCATCGGGACCGGGCACCCGGTCGATCACTTCCGCGGCGCCGAGATCGCGCAGGAGGTCATGTGCGTCGACCTTGCCCGTGGACGCGACCACTTCATAGCCCAGGCCGGCCAGCAGATCGACGCTGACGCTGCCCACACCCCCGGTGGCGCCGGTGACCAGCACCGGTCCGTCGCCCGGGGACACACCGTGAGCCAGCACAGCGGTGACACTCATCGCGGCGGTGAATCCCGCCGTGCCGATCGCGGCGGCCTGGGCCGTGGTGATGCTGGCCAGGCGCACCAGATAGTTCGCCGGATACCGGGCCAGCGTGGCATAACCGCCGTGGCGGCCGGTGCCGATGTCGTAACCGTGCGCCACCACCTTCTCGCCGACGGCGAACTCCGGCGAGGAGCTGGCCACAATCGTGCCGGCAACGTCGATCCCGGGAATCAGGGGATAACTGCGGGCGACGCCCGCTTTCGGGGTGACGGCAAGGGCGTCTTTGTAATTCACCCCGGAGTAGTCGACGGCGATGAGCACGTCACCGTCGGGCAGGGCCGCCGCGTCGAGTACCTCGTGTTCGAGGACGATGCCACCTTCGGCATCCTCGTGAGCCACGAGCGCATCGAACTGGTCAGCCTGGGTCATCGCAGATGTCCTCTCGGGTGAATCGGTTACCTCTGTCGATCATGCTCCAGTACCGCTGCCGCCTCGCCCCCACTCCCGAAATCCAGGTTTCCATACCAAACAGTTTGGTACGGTCGCGACATGAGCTCAGCTGTGGCCACCGACTCGGCCATCAGTCCGGATTTTGTCGCCCGCCTCGCCGAGCGCGCACCGGAAGCCGAGGCCCTGCGTCGGCTACCTGCGGAGACGGTGGCCGATCTGACCGAATCCGCATTCACCGACCTGCTGGTGCCGACGCGCTACGGTGGCAGGCAAGCCGCGTTTCCGGACATCCTCGACCCGGTCCGCCGGATGGCCCACGGGTGCACCTCGAGCGCCTGGACCATCGGCTTCTACACGCTGCACAACTGGATGCTGGCGCTGTTCGGTGAGCAGGCGCAGGCCGAAGCATTCGCCGACAGGCCGTTCCTCGCCCCCGCCCCGCTGGCCCCCACCGGTCGCGGGCTCCCAGCGCCAGGAGGCATCCGGCTGAGGGGCCGGTGGTCCTGGGCCACCGGCGTCATGGACGGCAACTGGGTGATCGTCGGCGCGCTGTGCGGTACCGACGACGCGATCTATCCGGCCCTGGCACTCTTGCCCGCCGCCGACGTCAGCGTCGTGGACGTGTGGCACACCGACGGCATGTGCGCCACCGGATCCAACGACGTCGTGATCGCCGACGTCTTCGTCCCCGAACACCGCCTGGTACGAGTGGTCGACATCTACGGCGGCACCGCTCCCGGTGCGGCATTGCACAACAGCCCCACCTATCGCTGGCCGATGGTCCCTGCGCTGGCACTGCTGGCCGCCATGCCCGCCCTGGGCAGCGCCGAGCGGGTCACCGAGATCTATGCCGACCGCCTCGCCGAGCGCGTGCTCGCCTACGAGGGCGTCCTGCAGAAGGACAAACCGATCGCCCAGGCGCACCTCGGCGAGGCGCGGGTACGGCTGCGCGCACTCCACGGCCTGCTGGCCCAGACGGTCGACACCATCGAATCGGCCGTGGTGGCAGGCGACCGGGTGCCCCGGATCATGCGCGCCGAGGCACGGCTGGCCGCGGCCCACATCGTCCGGGAGTCACGCGAGGTGATCGCGTTGCTGCTGGGGGCCTCCGGCGCCAGTGCCCACTTCCTGGCCAACCCGCTGCAGCGGGCCAAGCGTGATGTCGACGTGTTGTCCGGCCACGTGATCTTCGACTACGACACCAGCCGCGAATTGGCCGGGGCGCTGGCGATCGGCGCGACGATTCCACCCACGGCGATGGTCTGACAGTGACAGCGCGGCAAGCGGGGACAGCACGACTGTCGATCGACGACTGGATCCGGGCCGGGTACTCACTGCTGGCCGACGACGGGTTGCAATCACTCAAGATCGACCGGCTGTGCGACCGCCTCGGCGTCACCAAGGGCAGTTTCTACTGGCATTTCACCGACCTGGCCGGGTACCGCGCCGCCCTGATCGAATCCTGGGCCCAGCAGCGCGGCGAGGAGCACCTGGTCTACCTCCAGATGCAGGACCGGCCGCCCCGCGAACGGCTGTCCATGATGGTCGTGTCACTGGTGAGTCCCCGGCACTGGAAACTGGAACGCACCATGCGGGAATGGGGACGCTCGGACAAAACCGTCGCCGCCGGCGTCGAGGCCGCCGACCGCCGCGTGCTGGCGTCGGTACGGCAGGCGTTCCTCGACCTGGGTTTCGCCCCCGAGGAGGCGGAGCTCCGGGCCGGCACGACGTTCGCGGCCGGCGTCGGCTTTCTGCACCTGGCCGGGTCGAAGCCGCGTCCGCTCACCGCCGCGCAACGGGAACGCTTCCTGAACTTCATGACCCGGCCATGACGTTGACTTCCACTAAAAGTGAAGTTAACGTCACTTTTAGTTATGACGAGCTGAGGAGATGTCCATGGAGTCGTTCACTCATCTGCGCAAAGGCGTAACACCCCGGCGATTGCACGCCGATCTCAACGGCCTCAAAGATGACGAACTGGGCCGTGGCGGTTTCACCGGCCGCACCGCCAGCTTGTACCGCCGCCACGACCCCACCGTGTTCCGCTCGGTCGGCCCGCTACGGCCGGTCGACGTCCTGGCGAGCGAGCTCAAACCCTCCGACGCCACCGACGCACACGGTGGCCCGATGTTGTTGTTCTCCAACGACGATTGCCGGATCTACCTGTCCCGGCGAACCGAGGCAATGCCGTATTTCGCGCGGTACGTCGACGGCGATCTGCTGTGTTTTGTCCACCAGGGCTCAGGCCTGCTGGAGACCGAGTTCGGCCCGCTGCCCTACCGCGACGGCGACTGGGTGTACATCCCGAAAGCCTGCACGTTCCGTCAGGTACCGGACACCGAGACCACGCTGTTGATCATCGAAGCAGCAGAAGAGTTCCGCGTACCGCCGCCGGGGCAGCTCGGTCGGCACTTCCCCTTCGACCCCTCCCTGGCTGTCATACCGGAGCCTGCCGCCATCGACGATGACGGCCGCGATGAATACGAAGTCCGGCTCAACCACGACGGCGGACCCACAACGCTGTTTTACCAACACAATCCGCTCGATGTCGACGGCTGGCAGGGCGACAACTTCCCGTTCACCTTCAATATCGCCGACTACAACGTCGTCACCTCTGACAGCGTGCACCTGCCCCCGACTGTGCACCTGTTCATGCAGGCCACCGGGGTGTACGTGATGAACTTCCTGCCCAAGCCGGCCGAAGGCGTCCCAGGCACCGAACGCACCCCGTGGTATCACCGCAACGTCGACTTCGACGAGATCGCGTTCTTCCACGGCGGCACGTTGTACGGCATTCCGATGCCGCCCGGGCTGATCAGCCACGCGCCGCAGGGCGTGCACCACGGCGCCCCGGAAAAGGCCAGGGAACGGGCTCGCCGCAAGTTCGACGAGTACACCAAGGTCGACTGGAAGGTGATCGCGGTCGACACCCGCAAGCGGCTGATCCCGTCACCGGAAGTACTCGCCAACGATCTGGGCCAGCACTAGAAATGAGCACGTCGACCTCAAAGTCCCCGGTGAAGCACGAGTACGAACGGGTCCCCTATCTGGTTGCCTACCAGAACAATTCGACTGTCCGCGACGTGTACGGCGGGGTGGCCGAGCTGGTGGTGCTGGAAAGCTACCTGTTGCGCCCCAAGGCAAAGCCGTCCGATACCGTGCTGGTGTTCATGCACCCGATCGGCGGCGGCGCCTACCTGCCGATGATCAATGCGCTGGCCCGCGCCGGGCATCACGTCATCTACTGCAACAGCCGATTCCGCGGCACCGACTCGTCGTTGCTGATGGAGAAGGTGGTCGAAGATCTCGGCGAGTGCATCAAGGACGCCAAGAACCGGCTGGGGTACTCCAAGGTGGTGCTGGCCGGCTGGAGCGGCGGCGGCTCACTGTCGGTCTTCTACCAGCAGCAGGCGCAACATCCCACGGTCACGGCCAGCCCGTCCGGTGACGGACCGGACCTGACCAAGCTGGGCCTGATCGCCGCCGACGGCATCATGTTGCTGGCCGCGCACATCAGCAGGCACGGCACGCTCACCGAGTGGCTGGACGCGTCGATCCTCGACGAAAACGATCCGACCCGACGCGATCCCGAACTGGACCTCTACAACCCGCACAACCCGAACCAGCCGCCCTACACCCAGGAGTTCCTGGAGCGCTACCGCGCCGCGCAGGTCGCCCGCAACCGGAAGATCACGGCCTGGGTCAAAGACAAGCTGGCGGAGCTCAAAGCCACCGGACGCCCCGAGGATGAGTTCGCGTTCGTCGTCCACGGCACCATGGCCGACCCGCGCTGGCTCGACCCGGCCGTCGACCCCAACGCCCGCGAACCGGGCACCTGCTATCTGGGCGACCCGCAGGTGGTCAACATGAGTCCGGTGGGCCTGGCCCGGTTCTGCACGCTGCGCAGCTGGCTATCGCAGTGGAGTTACGACGACGCCCACGGCGACGCGGTGAAAGCCGGCCCCGACATCGCGGTACCTGCCCTGGTGATCGGCAATCTCGCCGACGACGCGTGCACGCCGAGCCACACCCGCCGGCTCTTCTCCGCGATCGGGCACCCGGACAAGGAGATGCACGAGATCGCCGGCGCCAACCATTACTACGCCGGCGCCGCCCAGCGTGAGACGCTACGACAGGCCGTCGGCATCTGTACCGACTGGCTGCATCGGCACGGCTTCTCACAGGAGGTCTGAATGACGCCACCCACCGGCGCACTGGACGGTATCCGCGTCCTCGAGGTCGGCACGTTGATCTCGGGGCCGTTCGCCGGCCGCCTGCTCGGCGACATGGGTGCCGAGGTCATCAAGATCGAGCCCCCCGGTTCGCCGGACCCACTGCGCACCTGGGGGCAGGCCGAACTCGACGGGCACCGTTTCTTCTGGACCGTGCACGCCCGCAACAAGAAGGCCGTCACCCTGGACCTGCGCACCGACGCCGGTCGCGATCTGTTCCTCGAACTCGTCGACTGCAGCGACATCATCGTCGAGAACTTCCGGCCGGGCACCCTGGAACGCTGGAACCTGGGCTACGACGTCCTGCACTCCCGTAACCGCGGCATCATCCTGGTGCGCGTCTCGGGCTACGGCCAGACCGGGCCCGACGCCCATCGCGCCGGATATGCCTCTGTGGCCGAAGCGGCCAGCGGGTTGCGGCATCTCAACGGCTTCCCGGGTGGTCCACCACCGCGAATGGCTCTGTCGGTGGGTGACAGCCTGGCCGGGATGTTCGCCGCGCAGGGCGCACTCGCCGCCCTCTACCGACGCACCGTCACCGGTGAAGGTCAGGTGGTCGACGCCGCCCTCACCGAATCATGCTTGGCCATCCAGGAATCCACCATCCCCGACTACGACGTCGGCGGGGTGGTGCGCGGCCCGTCGGGCACCCGCCTGGAAGGCATCGCCCCCTCGAACATCTACCGCAGCGCCGACGGCAGCTGGGTGGTGATCGCCGCCAACCAGGACACCGTGTTCCGGCGACTGTGCGGAGCCATGGGTCAGCCGGAACTGGCGACCGACGACCGGTTCGTCGACCACCGGGCGCGCGGACGGAATCAGGACGAACTCGACAAGCTGATCGGCGACTGGGCGGCCCAACGCGGACCAGAAGACATCATCGCGACGCTGTCGGCGGCCGGCGTGATCGCCGGGCCCATCAACACCGTCGCCGAGGTGGTCACCGACCCGCAGTTGCGGGCCCGCAACATGCTGGTCGAGCACTGGGATGAGCGCGTCGAGAGAAATGTCCTCGGCCCCGGGGTTGTCCCGGTACTCTCCGAATCTCCTGGGTCGGTTCGCCTTTCGGGCTCGTCGCGGCCGGGTCAGCACAATCAGGACGTCTTCGGCGAACTGCTGGGCCGCTCCGAGGACGAGCTGGCGCAGCTCGAGGCGGAGGGGGTGTTGTGAGCGCACTGCCCACCCACGTCACCATCCGCGAGGTCGCCTTGCGCGACGGCCTGCAGATCGAAGCGCCGATACCCTTGGCCGCCAAGATCGAACTGCTCGAAGCCATCGTCGCCACGGGAGTCCGCGAAGTCGAGGCCACCGCGTTCGTCTCCCCCAGCAAGGTGCCAGCACTGGCCGATGCCCCGGAGTTGGCCGCGGCGCTGGCCGATTTCCCGGACACCATCGAGTTCTCGGCGCTGGTGGCCAGCCCGAACGGAGCCAAACGGGCCATCGCGGCCGGGCTTGGCACCATCGAATACGTGGTGTCGGCCGCCGACGCCCACAGCCGGGCCAATGTCGGACGGAGCACCGCCGAGGCCGGCGCCCAGATCGCCGAGATCGTGGCCATCGCTCACGACAGCGGGGTTGGTGTCGAGGTCATCATCGCCACGGCCTGGGATTGCCCGTTCGACGGGCCGACACCGCCGCAGCGGGTACTCGACGTGGTGGCCGCGGCCGTGGCAGCCGGTGTGGACCGGCTCGCCATCGCCGACACCATCGGCACCGCCACCCCGCGCCGGGTGCGCTCCCTGATCGACCAGGTGCGGCCGCTGATCGGAGACCTGGCGCTGGGTGCGCACTTCCACAACACCCGCGGCGCCGGTCTGGCCAGCGCGTACGCCGCGGTCAGCGCGGGTGTCACCCGACTGGATGCCTCGGTGGGTGGGCTGGGCGGCTGCCCGTTCGCGCCGGGCGCCAGCGGCAACATCGCCACCGAAGACCTGGTGTACCTGTTGCGCGACAGCGACATCCACACCGACGTGGATCTGGCGGCGGCGATCAACGCCGCCGCGGTCGCCCAGCGCCTGGTAGGCCACGAACTGCCGAGCGCGCTGCTGCGTGCCGGCGACCGGCTGCCGGGCTGACGGCAGTGCCCGCCGAACTGTCCGCGAAAGGCCGCCAGACCCGCGACGCCATTGCGCAGGCGGCCCGGAAACTGTTCGCCGAGCGTGGTTTCCATGGCACCACCCTGGCCGACATCACCTCGGCGGCAGGTAAGTCGTCGGCGGCGTTCTATCGCTATTTCGACGACAAGGAGGACCTGCTGGCGGTGCTGGCCGAATCCTTCCTCCGCGATGTCGTGACCCCCTCCGGAACGGATATCGCCTTCAAGGACTTTCCCGACGACATCGAGTTCTTCATCACCGCCGTCACCGCCTACTGGAACACCTTCAAACAGAACATCGGCATCATGCTCGCAGTCGACCAGCTGGCGGCCGGGCAGGCACGGTTCGCCAAGCTGCAGAACGAATTCCGGGTCTTCGGCATGGACATCGTCCGGGCTTCGGTGCTGAGTGCACAAGCACAGGGGTACGGCCGCGACCTGGACCCCGAGCACGTCGCGCTGGCCATCGCCTTGTTGTTCGAGAACTTCACCACCGTCTACCTGCGGCCGGAGGCCGCGACGCTGGGAGTGCCGACCAGCGACCAGGTCGCGGTACGCACGTTGGCGACGATCTGGAAAAAGACCTTGTACGGCTCTTGACCGACATGTGATTCAGAGAGGAATCAGAGTGGATTTCAGCCTGCCGGAGCACCTTCCGGGACTGCTCACCGACATGGACGCGTTCATCGAAGCGGAGATCAAACCGCTCGAACGCGAGAACATGCAGTATTTCGACCGGCGCCGGGAATTCGCCAGGACCGATCTGGACAACGGCGGCATTCCGGCACGGGAGTGGGAGGACCTCCTCGACGAGATGCGGCGCCGCGCCGACGCAGCCGGGTGGCTGCGGTACGGTCTGCCCACCGAATTCGGCGGTCGCGGTGGCAGCAACCTCGATATGGCCGTCATCCGGGAGCACTTGGCGCACAAGGGGCTCGGCCTGCACAACGATCTGCAGGATGAGTCCTCGATCGTCGGCAACTTCCCGCAGGTCATCATGATGGACCGGTTCGGCACCGAAGCTCAGAAGGCGGACTGGATCGAGGCCATGCTGACCGGCAAGCGGTCCATGGCATTCGGACTCACCGAACCGAACCACGGGTCCGACGCCACCTGGTTGGAGACCCGGGCTGAACTGGTCGGCGACGAGTGGGTGATCAACGGCACCAAGCGGTGGAACACCGGCGTGCACCGGGCCACCCACGATCTGGTGTTCGCCAGAACGTCGGGCCAAGCCGGGTCTGCCACGGGCATCACGGCTTTCCTGGTTCCCACCGACACCCCGGGCTTCGAGGTGCCGTACTACTGGTGGACGTTCAACATGCCCAGCGATCACGCCGAAGTCGAGCTTCGCGATGTGCGCATCCCCGCCGACGCGGTACTCGGCGAGATCGACCACGGACTGGAAGTCGGACAGACGTTCCTGCACGAGAACAGGATCCGCCAGGCCGCCAGCAGTCTGGGGGCAGCTCAGTACTGCATCGACCGCGCCGCCACCTACGCCGGGGAACGGGTGGTGTTCGGTAAGCCGCTGTCGGTGAACCAGGCGGTGCAGTGGCCGCTGGCCGAACTGCAGACCGAAGCGCAAATGGTCCGGCTGCTGGTGTATTACGCCGCGTGGCACCTCGACCGGGATCACCACATGGAGGTCTCCGACAAGGTGTCGATGGCCAACTACCGGGCCAACCGGCTGGTGTGCGAGGCCGCCGACCGGGCCATGCAGATCCACGGCGGTATCGGCTACAGCCGCCACGAACCCTTCGAGCACATCTACCGGCATCACCGGCGGTACCGGATCACCGAAGGAGCTGAGGAGATCCAGATCCGCCGGGTCGCCCAGCGCATGCTCAAATTCGGCAGGTCCGCCAAGTGACGGCAGACGAACTCCGCCCGGCCTTGACGACGGTGCTGCGGCCGGTGCTCGGCGACCACGTCGACGTCGAAGAACTGCGGGTGCTCACCGGTGGGGCCAGTCGCACCACGTGGGCGTTCACCGCGGTCACCGACCATGGACGCCGGCCGCTGATCCTGCGCACCGGCCCTCCCGACGAGCTGCATGCCGGGATGGAACTGGAGGCGCGCGTGCAGTCGCTGGCCGCCGCCACCGGGGCTCCGGTCCCGGAGATCCTGACCGCCGACGACTCCCCCTCCGCACTGGGCAGTCCGTACCTGATCTGCAGCGCGATCGCCGGTGAGACCATCGTGCGCCGGATCCAGCGCGGCCTCGACGACGCCGGGCGCGCCCAGCTGCTGCACCAGTGCGCGGCCGCCCTGGCCGCGATCCACCGGGCCGATCCTGCCGACGCCGGTCTGCAGCCCGAAGACCAGCTGGCCCAGTGGCGCGAGCAACTCGACGAAATGGGTGATACCACAGCAACATTCGAGTGGACATTCCGATGGCTGGAGGCGCGTCGCAGTGAGTTACCTGCGCCGAGACCCACCTTGGTGCACGGCGACTTCCGGATGGGCAACCTCATCGTCGACGTCGAAACGCGAACCGGCCTGACCGCGGTGCTCGACTGGGAACTGGTGCACAGCGGCGAGGTCTACGAAGACCTCGCCTGGTTCTGCATCCGGGCCTGGCGGTTCGGCGCCCCCACAGAGTTGGCGGCCGGCGGCCTCGGCAGCATCGAGGAACTGTTGCGCGCCTATGAGCAGGCCGCTGAGACGACGTTGGACCGCAAGGCGTTTCAGTGGTGGTTGGTGCAGGCGACGCTGCGCTGGGGCATCATCTGCCGGTTCCAGGCCCAGCGGCACCTGTCCGGGCAGACCCCATCGGTGGAGCTGGCCACCATCGGCCGCCGGGTCTGCGAGACCGAGTGGGATCTGCTCGACCTGCTGACCGAGGACCGGACGGTCAACGCATGACCGGGCTGCACGGCCGCCCCACGGCCGCCGAACTGATCGCCGCGGTCGCGGATTTCCTCGACGGCGACGTCCGTGACGCCACCACCGGGCAGGTGAACTTCCACGCCCGGGTGGCCGCCAACGCGCTGCGCATGGTGCAGCGGGAGTTGCTCGGCGACACCGCGGACGCGATCGGCAAGGTCGACGCCGCACTGCGACAGCTGGGGTACTCCGACGAGGCGGAGCTTGCGGCGGCGATTCGCCGCGGCGACCTCGATGACCGGCCGGGCGAGGTGACGGAGTGTCTGTGGACGCTGGTATCTCTGCGGGTAGCGGCCGCGCATCCCGGCTACGAACAGCAATAGAGGAGCATCATGGCAGTAACCGACGCCTCGGCCATCGACGACGTCGCCGACACCCTGTTCCGCGCCATCGAGTGCAGTGACGTCGCGATCATCGACGAGCTGTGGAATGACGACATCGCGGTCTGGCACTCTGGCGATCGCCACGACAACGACCGGGCCCGCGCGATGCGGGTCATCTGCTGGTTCATCAACCGCACCACAGTGCGGCGCTACGAGATCCTGGACCGGCAGCTGTTCGAGGGCGGTTTTGTCCAGCAGCACGTCTTGCATGCCAGCGGTGCGCACGGTTCGATCGACATGAGGGTGTGCATCGTGGTCAAGCTCGCCGAGAATGGCCTGATCAGCCGTATCGACGAGTATTTCGACCCCGCTGAGATGGCACCCCTGATGAACTGACGGAGGACACATGACCACCCTGGAAGAGCTGCTCGGCGACCCGGCCAACGCCACGGTGTGGACTTTGGACCCCGCGCGTTCGCGGATCACCTTCAGCTGCCGCTCGTTCTGGGGGTTGCTCCCGGTCAAGGGCACCTTCGCCACCTTCAGCGGTGACGGACAGCTCGCGCACGGGGCGGCCTTCGGAAGGGTCGACATCGACGCGGCGTCGTTGACCACCGGAATCGGCAAACGTGACGATCACCTGCGCTCGGAAGACTTCTTCGCCGTCGAGCGCTTCCCCACCATCAGCGTGGTGGTCACCGCCGTGTTGTCCAACGGAGGAGGCGGCGCCGAATTGCGCAGCAACCTCACCATCAGGGGTGTCACGCACCCGCTCCCGCTGCCCGCGACGGTCACCGTGCTGGCCGAGGATGCGGTCCAGATCTCCACTCGGGTCACCGTCGATCGCACCCGATGGGACGTCAGCGGGAACCTGATGGGGATGGTCATGCGCCCCACCACGTTGGCCGCCACCGGCGTGTTCGTGAAAAACCGGTAACCGGAACGTAAGTGGTCATACCATCGGCTGGTGCCCGATTCGCGCCGTAGCGCCGATGCGCCCATCCGCGTGCTGGTCTACAGCGACAACGCGCGCACCCGTGAGCAGGTAATGCTCGCTCTGGGCAAGCGGATTCACCCCGAGCTACCCGAGCTGAGCTACCTCGAAGTCGCTACCGCCGCCGTCGTGATCCAGCAGATGGACTCCGGTGGTGTGGATCTGGCAATCCTCGACGGGGAGGCCACTCCCGCCGGCGGCATGGGGGTGGCCAAGCAACTCAAGGACGAGATCGACCATTGCCCGCCGATCCTGGTACTCACCGGACGTCCTGACGATGCCTGGCTGGCCACCTGGTCACGCGCGGAAGCGGCGGTTCCGCACCCGATCGACCCGATCAGACTGGGCGAGGCCGTCGCCGGCCTGGTCCGCGGTTTGCTCCGCACGTAATCAAACTGTAACTACTCCGCGCCGGGATTCGTCGCGCACCACCGACTTCACAGCACCAATTCGGCTGCGCCACATACGGGTTCGTTTTCACCGCACCGGCAACCAGCTGTGGAACTGATCCTAGCGAAATGCGCCTGGGTGCCGGTCAAGATCGCTAGGCTGTGTCGTAGCTCACAATGGACAGCCCAGCCGAGGGAGCCACCTCCACATGAATGACCCACGGGGATGAACCTCTACATCCCGATCCTGGTTCTTGGCGCCATCGCGGCTGCGTTCGCGGTGGGCTCGGTGGGGATCGCGTTGGTGATCGGCCCACGGCGGTACAACCGGGCCAAGCTGGAGGCCTACGAGTGCGGCATCGAACCGGCCCAGCACGCGATGGGCTCCGCCCGGTTTCCCATCAAGTTCTACCTGACCGCCATGCTGTTCATCGTCTTCGATATCGAGATCGTGTTCCTTTACCCGTGGGCCGTCGCGTTCGACCAACTGGGCACCTTTGCCCTGGTGGAGATGCTGTTGTTCATGGCCACGGTGTTCGTGGCCTACGCCTACGTGTGGCGCCGCGGCGGGTTGGACTGGGACTGAGAAGGAACTGGGACACATCATGGGACTGGAAGAACAACTGCCGGGCGGCATTCTGCTGTCCACGGTGGAGAAGGTCGCGGGCTTCGTCCGGAAGGGCTCGCTGTGGCCGGCGACGTTCGGGCTGGCGTGCTGCGCCATCGAGATGATGGCCACCGCCGGGCCGCGGTTCGATATCGCCCGATTCGGCATGGAACGGTTCTCGGCGACGCCCCGGCAGGCGGATCTGATGATCGTCGCCGGGCGGGTCAGCCAGAAGATGGCGCCGGTGCTGCGGCAGGTCTACGACCAGATGGCCGAGCCCAAGTGGGTGCTGGCGATGGGGGTGTGCGCCAGCTCCGGCGGGATGTTCAACAACTACGCGATCCTGCAGGGCGTTGACCATGTGGTTCCGGTGGACATCTACCTTCCCGGGTGTCCGCCCCGGCCTGAGATGCTGCTGAACGCGATCCTGACCTTGCACGCCAAGATCGCCGAGATGCCGTTGGGCGTGCACCGCGACGAGGTGATCGCGGCCACCGAGAAGGCGGCGCTGAGCGCCAAGCCCACCATCGAGCTCAAGGGGCTGTTGCGATGACCGACTCGCAGGACCGCGACGTGGTGGGCGTGCGACGCGGCATGTTCGGTGCCTCCGGAACCGGGGACACCTCCGGGTACGGCCGGTTGGTCCGCGAGGTCACCCTGCCCGGGGGCTCCCCGCGTCCGTACGGCGGCTACTTCGATGCGGTGGTGGATCGGCTCGGTGTCGCGCTGGGTGCCAATGTGTTCGCTGCCGGGGTCAACCAGGTGGTGGTCCACCGCGGTCAGCTGACCCTGCACCTCGACCGCGCCCGGTTGCTGCCGATCGCCCAGTTGTTGCGCGACGATCCAGAGTTGCGTTTCGAGCTGTGCGCCGGTGTGTCGGGGGTGCACTATCCCGGTGATGCCGGTCGGGAGCTGCATGCCCTGTATCCGCTGATGTCCATCACCCACAACCGCAGAATCCAGCTCGAGGTGTCCTGCCCCGACTCAGATCCTCATGTGCCGTCGCTGTTTTCGGTGTACCCCACCTGCGACTGGCACGAGCGCGAGACCTATGACTTCTTCGGGATCATCTTCGACGGCCATCCCGCGCTGACCCGCATCGAGATGCCGGACGACTGGGTGGGACACCCGCAGCGCAAGGACTATCCCCTGGGCGGAGTGCCGGTGGAATACCACGGGGCACAGATCCCACCGCCGGATCAACGGAGGTCGTACAACTGATGCCGAAAGAACGAAGATGAGCACCGACACCGTCATCACCCTCGGGGGCCAGGACTGGGACGAGATCGTCGAGCTGGCCAAGACGGCCGCGCGCGCCGGCGGTGACACCGGCTCGGCGGGGGAACGCATCGTGGTCAACATGGGGCCGCAGCACCCGTCCACCCACGGAGTGCTGCGCCTGATCCTGGAGATCGAAGGCGAAACCGTCACCGATGCCCGGTGCGGCATCGGCTATCTGCACACCGGCATCGAGAAGAACCTCGAGTACCGGAACTGGACGCAGGGCGTCACCTTCGTGACCCGGATGGATTACCTGTCACCGTTTTTCAACGAGACCGCCTATTGCCTCGGGGTGGAGCAACTGCTGGGCATCACCGATGACATCCCGGAGCGCGCGACGGTGATCCGGGTGATGTTGATGGAGCTGAACCGGATCTCGTCGCACCTGGTGGCCCTGGCCACCGGCGGCATGGAACTGGGCGCCATGTCGGCGATGTTCTTCGGATTCCGCGAGCGCGAAGAGATTCTCACCGTCTTCGAGGCCATCACCGGTTTGCGGATGAACCACGCCTACATCCGGCCCGGTGGCTTGGCCGCCGACCTTCCCGACGACGGACTGGACCGGGTGCGTCGCCTCTTGGACATCCTGCCCGGCCGGCTGCACGAGCTGGAGAATCTGTTGCGCAACAACAGCATCTGGAAGGCGCGCACCGTCGGTATCGGCTATCTGGACCTCAGGGGTTGTATGGCGCTGGGGATCACCGGCCCCGTGTTGCGCTCGACCGGGCTGCCACATGACCTGCGCAAGTCGCAACCGTACTGCGGGTACGAGACCTACGACTTCGACGTGATGACCGACGACGGTTGTGACTGCTACGGCCGCTATGTGATTCGGGTCGACGAGATGAACGAATCGCTCAAGATCGTGGCCCAGTGTGTCGAACGACTGGAGAAGCTCACCGGGCCGGTGATGATCACCGACAAGAAGCTGGCCTGGCCTGCTGACCTCACCCTGGGCCCGGACGGGCTGGGCAACAACCCGGACCACATCGCGAAGATCATGGGCCGCTCCATGGAGGGGCTGATCCATCACTTCAAGATCGTCACCGAAGGCTTTCGGGTGCCGCCGGGACAGTGCTACGTCGCAGTGGAGTCCCCACGCGGCGAGTTGGGCGTGCACATGGTCTCCGACGGCGGCACCCGCCCCTATCGCGTGCACTACCGCGACCCGTCGTTCACCAACCTGCAGGCGGTGGCCGCGATGTGTGAAGGCGGGATGGTGGCCGACGTGATCTCGGCGGTCGCCTCCATCGACCCGGTCATGGGAGGGGTTGACAGATGACCACGGTAGAGCTGCAGTTGGGCCCGCGGCCCGACGAACCCGGCCCGCCGGTGGGCGGACCTGCCGCCTACCCCACCGACGTCGAAGCCCGACTGGGCGCCGACGCCGACGCGATCGTCGGCCGCTATCCCCACCCCCGTTCGGCGCTGCTGCCGATGCTGCACCTGGTCCAGGCCGAGGACGGCTGTCTGACCGCCGCCGGGATCGCGTTCTGCGCCAATCGGTTACAGCTGACCGAGGCGGAAGTCACCGCGGTGGCGACGTTCTACTCGATGTACCGCCGCACCCCCACCGGCCGCTACCTCGTCGGGGTGTGCACCAACACGCTGTGCGCCATCATGGGTGGTGACGCGATTCTGGAGGCCCTGGAGAACCACCTCGGGATTCACGCCGGCCAGACCACCGCGGACGGCGCGGTCACCCTCGACCACGTCGAATGCAACGCCGCCTGCGATTACGCGCCGGTGGTGATGGTCAACTGGGAGTTCTACGACAACCAAACACCCTCCAGCGCCCGCGAACTCGCCGACAGCCTCGCAGCCGCAGAGCCTCTCGCGCCCAGCCGGGGCGCACCGCTGTGCACCTTCGCCGAAACCGGGCGCATCCTGGCCGGTCTCACCGAACCCGCCGCCGAAGCCACCGGCCCCGGCCCGGCGACCCTGGCCGGGCTCCGGGTCGCCGGGCGATTGGGCATGCAGGCGCCCGGTGCCGGTGGCGGACAGTCCGAACCAGCCGATACCGAAACTCCGGTGTCCGACACCGACGCGGCAGCCGAATCCGCCCGCGACGAGCCCGCGCCGGCACCGTCGGCGACCGTGCCGACAGAACCAGACACCGAGGAAACCGACCCCGCGGCAACGGATTCGGGAGACTGAATGACTGCAACCCCGCTGACCCCCGTCCTGAGCCGATTCTGGGACACCGAACGGCCCTGGGAGCTGCAGACCTACCGCGACCACGGCGGCTATCAGGCGCTGGCCAACGCGCTATCGATGCCGCCTGACGATGTGATCGCCCTGGTGAAGGACTCTGGACTGCGCGGCCGCGGTGGCGCCGGATTCCCCACCGGCACCAAATGGTCGTTCATCCCCCAGGACACCGACGGCTCGGGAACCGGCCCCGGCGCCAAGCCGCACTATCTGGTGATCAACGCCGACGAGTCCGAACCCGGTACGTGCAAAGACATTCCGCTGATGATGACCACACCGCACTTCCTGGTGGAAGGTGCCATCATCGCCGCCTACGCCATCCGGGCCCATCACGCGTTCATCTACGTGCGCGGCGAGGTGGTCCCGGTGCTGCGGCGGTTGCAGGCCGCCGTCGCCGAGGCCTATGACGCCGGCTATCTGGGTTCGGACATCC
>JBEVFK010000170.1:0-53251 GCA_040512325.1 Mycobacterium sp.
ACAACACAGAGACGGCCATCCTCGCTGGCGGGTGCTTCTGGGGCGTCGAGGAGCTGCTGCGCCGCCGCGACGGCGTCATCTCCACCCGGGTCGGCTACACCGGTGGGCAGAACGACAACCCGACCTACGGCAACCATCCCGGCCACGCCGAGGCGGTGGAGATCGTCTTCGACCCCGAACGCATCTCCTACCGGGACATCCTCGAGTTCTTCTTCCAGATCCACGATCCGACGACCAAGGACCGCCAGGGCTACGACATCGGCTCCAGCTACCGCTCCGAGATCTTCTACACGAGCGACGAGCAGCGCCAAGTCGCCAAGGACACGATCGCCGACGTCGACGCGTCGGGCCTGTGGCCCGGCAAGGTCGTCACCGAGATCAGCGAGGCGGTCCCGTTCTGGGAGGCCGAGCCCGAGCACCAGGACTACCTCCAGCACTATCCGAACGGCTACACCTGCCACTTCCCGCGGGCGGGTTGGAAACTGCCGAAGCGGGCCACGCAGAACGCCTGATGCCGAAGGGAGTGGGCGCTCAGGACCGACGCGCCCACTCCGCCAACGCGCCTTCTGCGGTGATGTGGTCCAGCCCGTGGATGACGGCGCCCTGCAAGGGTGCGTCGTCGCCATGGATACCGTCGCGCACCGGTGGCGCGGTCGTCTTCCGGTACGCCATGAGGCCGTCGACGTAGGCGGCAGCAAAGGCATCGGGGGCCGCGGCCCGCAAGCCGACCGCCAGCCCACCGAGGGTCACCACGTCCGGGTCGTGGAGGTTCACCAGGCCACCGACGCCCGCACCGAGTGCGGCCGCGACCTTGGCGAATGCGCGTCGTTGGCGCGCCGTCGGAGTACCCGCCAACAGCCGATGGGCGTAGCCGACCGGATCCTCGGGTGCCGGGTCGCCCACATGGCGTGCCAGTGCGCGCCCGTCGATCACGAGATCCCAGCACCCACGCGCGCCGCACGGGCACACCAACCGCGGGTCGCCGAACGGGATATGCCCGTACTCGCCCGCCGCGCCGTGCGCCCCGGTGACCGGCGTGCCGTCGACCACCAGTGTCCCGCCCAGGCCCACCGCCACGATCAGATGCAGGGCCGTGCCTGCCGCCCGGGCCGCCCCGGTCCGCGCCTCTGCCAGGCCTGCCAGGGTGGCGTCGTTGCCGGTCAGCAGCGGCACCTCGGCACCCTCGGGAAGTCCGCCGGCCAGCACCGACAGATCCACGTCCGTCCAGCCTCTGGTGGTGAACTGCACCAGCCGGGAATCGCTGACCGTGCCTGCCACCGACACCGAGATCGCGCTGACCCGGCCCGGCGCGCTGTCACGAGCGGCCGTGATGGCCGATCCCAGCTCGGACAACATTCGGGTGACTCGTTTTCCGGCGTGCCTGCCGTGGGCGATCACCGTCGGTTGTCCGTCGAGGCCGGCGATGGCCAGTCGCCAGTCCGCAGCCCGCACTTCGGCGGCGAGCACCAGCGGCCCCTGCGGGTGCGCGGTCAGCACCGTGGTGGGCCGGCCCCGTCTCTGTGTCGGGGCCGGCTGCTCGTCGAGCAGTTCGGCGCGCCGCAGCCTGGCCAGCAGATCGGTGGCTCCACCGCTGCCGATCCCCAGCCGCGAGGCCGCCGCCGCCCGGGTGATGCCGGGCTCTGCGCGCATCAACGCGATCAGCGCGGCGGCGCCGTACCACCGACGCTGATCGGTCGACCGCTGTTCCTGCGACACCACCCGCTCCTGAAGTTCCTGGCGACGATACTCAGTTGAATAGACTCGCCATCTGAGTATATTCACAGTGGTGACTGCACTCCGCCCGCCGATCTCCGACCAGCAGGGGATCCGGCAGCGCCTGCCCGGCCTGTTGGCCCTGGCGTTGGCGTCGTGCCTCGCGGTCACCACCGAGATGCTGCCCATCGGCCTACTCCCCTTGATCGGTGCGACATTCGGCGTAGCCGACGCCACCACCGGGCTCCTGGTCAGCCTCTATGCGCTCATGGTGGCGGTGCTGGCGGTTCCCCTGACCCTGGTCACCGCACGGTTCCCACGTAAGCCGCTGCTGTTGGCGACGCTCCTCTGCTATGCGCTCAGCAATGCGGTGGTCGCGGTGGCACCGACATTCGCGGTGATGGCAGCCGGCCGCATCCTCGGTGGCATCACGCATGCGCTGTTCTTCTCGCTGTGCATCGGCTACGTCCCCCGCCTGGTACAGGGGTCGCAAGTGGGTCGCGCCCTGTCCATCGCCACCGGCGGCGCCTCGGCCGGATTCGTGCTCGGGGTTCCTGTTTCGACATCGCTGGGGACCGCGATCGGCTGGCGGATATCCTTCGGCCTGCTCGCCGCACTGGCCGTGGCGACACTGCTACTGGTGGCCTGGGTACTGCCGGCCGTCAGCTCCACGACACCGCCTCGGCCCGCCGAAAACACCAGTGGCCGTAAGGATCTTGTCGCGGTCGCCGCCGCGAACACCCTGACCTATCTGGGCCAGTTCACCTTGTACACCTTCATCAGCGTGCTGCTCCTCAGCTCGGGAGCTCCACCGACGCTCATCGGCCCGGTCCTGTTGGCCTGTGGCGCTTGCGGATTGATCGGGCTGTGGTTCGCAGGCCGCGGCCTGGACCGCAATCCGCGCCGGACCACCCTGGTGACCCTGGCGATCGTCGTGGCGGCGGTGGCGGCGTTCGGGGTCGGCTTCCCCGCTCTGATTCCGGTGGTACTGGCCGCGGCGGTGTGGAACGGCGCGTTCGGCGGTGTCCCGCTGATCTATCAGGCCTGCTCGGTGCGGACCCATGCGGTGTCACCGGAACTTGCCGGCGCCTGGGTCAATTCGACAGCCAATATCGGCATCGCCGGTGGGTCAGCGCTCGGTGCGGCCCTGTTGCCGACACTGGGGTTGCCCGCGCTCCCCTGGGTCGCCGTGACGTTGATCGCCGTCTCCCTGATGTTGAGTATGGCGGCGCGACAAGCGTTCCCAGCGCAACCATGACCGTTCTCAGGTCCGGCGCCGGACGGTGACGCGACCGCCCTTTTTCGGCGTGTAGGCCACACCTCGCGAATGCCACTTCTCGCCTGGGCGATTGGTGGTTTCGATGGTGAACTGCCGCAACACTGTTCGCAGCACCACGTCCATCTCCATGTTCGCGAACGCCGCACCCACGCAGCGGCGGGTGCCGCCACCGAACGGCACCCACGCAAAGGTGTTGGGCCGCTTGCCCATGAAGCGTTGCGGGTCGAACCGCTCGGGATCTGGGAACTCCCCGGCGCTGTCGTGCACCTGACCGATCGCGACGCTCACCGAGTAGCCCTTGGGGATCCGCCATTGCCCGAGCTCGAACGTCGGCGCCAGCACGTGCCGGCCGGCGAAATCGATGACCGTGCGGTTGCGCTGCACCTCGAGGATCACGGCCTGCCGGAACTCGTTGCCGTCTCCGCTGGACTCGGCGACCAGGTCGGTCAGCACGGCGGGATGCCGGGAGATCCGCTCGAAGCTCCACGCCAGCGTCGAGGCGGTGGTCTCGTGTCCGGCCGCCAGCAAGGTCAGCAGCTCATCGCCGATTTCGGTGCGGGACATGGGCGTACCGTCTTCATAGGTACTGCGCAGCAGCAGCGCCAACACGTCGGTGCGCTCATCCAAGGCCGGATCACTACGGGTCTGTTCGATCAGGGCGTCGATCACACTGTTGTACTGGGTGCGGTAGGCGGCCAGCCTCGACCACGGCGACCACGATCCGAGATCACGCTCGGGCGTGGGCAGTACGGCCAGGCGGGATCCCAGCGTCACCCACGGCGGGATGATCCGCCGCAGGCTCTCCAACTGTTCGCCGGCAGCACCGAAGATCGCCCGCAGAATGATGTTGAGCGTGATGCGCATCATCGGTTCGAGGGTCTCGAATTCCTGGCCGGAGGGCCAGGACTGCGTCTCGCGCAGCGTTTCCTCTTCGACGATCTTCTCGTAGTTCTTCATCGCCTTGCCGTGGAACGGCGGGGTGAGGATCTTGCGGCGGCGACGGTGTTCCGGGCCCTCGAGCGCGAAGACCGATCCGGGCCCGAAGATGCGGCTCAGGTTCGGCTGGATGTTGCCCAGGTCATCGGTGCTGGCCGTGAAGACCTGCTTGGCCAGCACCGGGTCCGTGACCACCACCATGTTCCCGAAGACCGGGACCCGAAGGGTGAACGCACTACCGTGCCGAGCCGTCAACATCCCGATGGTCTGCCTGCGGAACAGCGCATAGCCGAGGCCCTGCAGGAATTTGGGTGCCCGCGCGCTGGGCGGCACTCGCACGGCCGGTGCAGCCGTGACACCGGATGCGGCGCTGGTATCACTGACCTGATCGGAATCGATGGTCATCGGATCTGCTCCCCCTCGGCCCGTCGCGGTACTGCGTCGTACCGCGTCTTGTGTTCACACGGTACCGGGTGGTACCACGTAATGGCAAGGGTCGAGCCCCGAGGTGCGGGAGGATGGGAACGTGACCGTAGTCGCCATCGGCGGTGGTCCTGCCGAGCCGCAGGAAGACCCGTTTCGCATCCGCCTGCTCGACGGGCTGGCCGCATCCATCGAGGACCGCGGCTATCGCGAGACCACGGTGGCCGATATCGTCCGCCACGCCAAGACCTCCAAGCGCACGTTCTACAGCCAGTTCGCCAGCAAGGACGACTGTCTGCTCGAACTTCTGGATATCGACAATGCCCGGATGATCGACGACATCCAGTCCGCGGTCGACCCCGAGGCACCCTGGCACGACCAGGTGGTGCAAGCCATCGGCTCGTACGTCAGCACCGTCGCCTCCCGGCCCGCCATCTGGCTGACGTGGATTCGTGAGTTCCCGGCCCTGGGTGACCGCGCCCGCCCGGTACAGCGGCGCGGCATGGAACGGCTCGCCGACATGCTGATGGTGCTCACCGCGAACCCGGGCTTCCGGCGGGCCGACTTCCCCCCGGTGACAAGGCCATTGGCGCTGATACTGCTGGGCGGGCTGCGCGAACTGACGGCCAACACCATGGAGGACGGCGAGGACATCCGCGGCATCGCGGACACCGCCGTCGCGGCCTGTGCCGCGCTCCTGAGCCACGGTCACCCCGACAGTGCACGGCACCCGTGACGCCTGCCCTGCGTCACCGCGTCAGGCCCGGCGCCACGTACCCGAACACCTGCGGAAAGCCAAGGCCGCCGCGCAGTTCCGCGGGCGTCGCCAACAAGACGTCACCCACCCCGGGGTCGTAGATCCGGAACCGGCCTGACTCGAATCCGATCAGCAGCACCCAATGCCGCGGGATGATCTTTCCGAGCAGCATCGGCACGGGCCAGCCCCGCGTCACGGCGTCCCGGATCCCGTCGAGCTGCGCGCCGGAGCCGTGCGCGAAGCGCCAGTGATACCGCACGCCCTGCGTGCTGTGCCTGTTGAGCGCCTCGACCATGCCCATGGGGGTGGTGCCCAGCGCCCGCGGCCACACGGCATTGAGCTGTCGGTGCAGCTGTGCCTGCTCGGCGGCGAACCACCCCGCCTGCTCCAGTCGAGCGGCGTAGTCAGGGTTCAGCATCGCGGCGCCGACGATCGCCGCGCTGGGCCCGCAGGTCACCCCGTCGCGTTGGCGCAGCTTCAGTTTCGTGAAATCCAGCGGCATCGTCGGTCCAGGTTATGCCTACCGTCACGCCATGATGGGTGTCATGGCCGACGAGCTGACCCAGCTGTACCAAGCCACGCCAGAGGAGTTCACCGCGCTGCGCACCGAGCTGGCGAAGGCGGCCAAGAAACGCGGTGACACCGAGGCGGCCAAGCAGATCTCGGGGGCACGCAAACCGACCACCGCCGCCTGGGTGGTGAACTCCCTGGTGCACACCGACGCGCACGCGCGCGACAACCTGCGCGACCTGTCCGCACAGCTGCTCGACGCGCATGCCGAGATGGACGGCGAACGCATCCGGGCGCTGTCGGCCGAGCAGCGGCAGCTGGTCAGCCAGCTGAGCAGAGCCGCGTTCACCACCGTCGGGCTGGCCGATCCCTCGGCGGCGCTGCGCGACGACGTGACGGCGACACTGCAGGCCGCCATCGCCGACCCCGAGGTGGCGGCCCGGCTGGGCACCCTGACCAAAGCCGAGCAATGGTCGGGTTTCGGCTTCGGGGTGTCGACGGCGAAGGGACCCGCCCCGAAGTCGGCGGGCCCCAAATCGACCAGGAAAGCACCGGCGGCACGAAAGCCCGAGAAGCCACCCGCCGACGACAGAACCGCGCAACGACGTCGTGACCTGGAGCAGGCGCGCACCGCGATGGCCGAGGCGCGGCAGGCCAAGTCCGACACCGACAAGGCTCTGGTCCAACGCCACAACGAGCTGGCCGCGGCCCGGACCCGGCACGAGGAAGCCCAGCGCCGGTTACGGACGGCCGAGCGGGATCTCCAGGACGCCGAACAGGCCTACAACACCGCCGAGGAGGCCGGCCTCGCTGCCGCGGCCCGCCTCACCGAATTACGTGAGCGCCTGGAACGGCTCAGAAGCTAGTCGTTGTCCGGCGGGAAACCGCCGGTGGCCACCGGACCCCAACGCAGCGGAGTGACGCGGATCAGGCATTTGCCCTGATCGCGCATCGCCTGCCGGTATTCGTCCCAGTCGGGATGCTCGCCGGCGATCGCGCGGTAGTAGTCGACCAGCGCCTCGGCGGCCTCGGGCAGATCGATCACCTCGGCGTCGCCGTCCACCTGGACGTACGGGCCGTTGAACTCGTCGGACAGCACCGTCACACTCGCGGTCCCCGTGCGGCGGATGTTGGCTGCCTTGGCGCGCTGCGGGTAGGTCGAGATCACCAGCCGCCCCTCATAGACACCGCCGGTGACCGGCGAACTCTGCAGTGAGCCGTCCGCCCGGAACGTGGTCAGCACCATGTGATGGCGGGGCGTCACGAAATCCAGCAGAGCGGCGAGGTCGACGTGGTCGGCGGTTGCGTACGTGCGGGCCATCACTCCACCGTAGTCAGCTCTGCGACGTCCGGGCGGTGGGTATCCGCGTCCCGCTGACCTCGGCGCCGGTGTGGCGTGGCAGGCGGATCGTTTCGATCAAGGTCAGCGCCAGCACTGCCGCCAACACCAGGAATGTCCACGAATACGCCAGCCCCACGTCACCGCCGACCAGCGGGGTGAGCTGGCTGAGCAGCAGCGCGGCCACCGCGATCCCGACGCCGGAGGCGAGTTCCTGCACCGAGGCGTTCAGGGTGTTGCCGTGGGTGAGGTCATCACCTTCGACATCGGCGAAGGCCAACGTGTTGTAGGCGGTGAACCCGATGGAGCGCAATGCGCCGCTGACGTAGAGGATCACCACGATCAGCCAGACCGGCAGCCCCGGGTGCAGCACGGCCAGCAGCGCGAACCACCCCACCGAGAGCACACCGTTGACCAGCAACACCCGCTTGATGCCGAACCGTCGCATCAGGGGCGTGGTGAACGGTTTGATCGTCAGGTTGCCGACGAACAGCGCCGCCACCATCAGCCCGGCCATGAACGGCGTCCAGCCGAACACCAGTTGGAACTGCAGCGGCAGCAGGAAGGGCACCGAGGTGATGACCATCCGGTAGAGCGACCCCGCGGTCACCGTGATCCGCAGCGACCGGAACTTCAGCACACTGAACTTGATCAGCGGCTGCGCGGTCCGCAGCAGATGCCACACGGCGATCGCGAGCAGCAGCACCGCCAGGGCGCCACCGATCCCCACCAGCAGCCAGTCCGTGCCTGAGACGCGGATGCTCTCCAGGGCGATCAGCGCCGCGGCGATTCCCGACCCGAGCACCAGCAGCCCCCGCCAGTCGAGGGGCCGCGTGGACTGTTCCGGTCCGCCACGCATCAGCTTGAGCGCCAACAGGAATCCGACGATGCCGATCGGGATGTTGACCAGGAAGATCCAGCGCCACGACCCCACGGTGGCGATCGCACCGCCCAGCATCGGGGCCACCACGGGCGCGGTGAGCGCGGGCCAGGTCAGCAAGGCGATGGCCCGGACGCGCTCGGTCTTGTCGCTGTAGCGCAGGACCGCGAGCCGGCCGACGGGCACCATCATGGCGCCGCCGACGCCCTGGACGATCCGCATGCCGACCAGCATCGGCAACGACACACTGAGCGCACACCCGATCGAGGCGATGGTGAACACCGCGATCGCCGCGATGAACACCCGCCGGATGCCGAACTTGTCGGTCAGCCAGCCGGTGGCCGGAATCAGCACCGCCACGGTCACCAGGTAGGCCGAGATCGCGACGTTGACGTCCACGGGTTCGACGCCGAAGGAGTCCGCGATCAGCGGTATCGCCGGGGTGATGATGGTGGCGTCCAGGATCTCCATGAAGAAGGCCCCGGCGACCAGCAGCGCCATGCCGAGAGGAAACGCAGACCGTTCAGCCGACGACACCGGACACTCCCCTGTTGCGCGAGCATGCCTGTCCACCGCAGACACGCCGAGCAAGTCTCGCAGCAAGCGCACCCTCTGCGCAGATCGCCCTCAGTCGCCGTCGAGGATGAACTCCACCCGCTGCGCGCAGATGTCGGCCAGGTCGACACCGGGAATCGCCAGCTTTTCGCTGAGCCGGATCAACGCCACCGCCAGTAGCAGCGGCGCGGTGAGATCGCTGAATCGCAGCTTCGTCAACGGGTGTCCGCTGACGCGTCGTAGCGCTCGATGGTCTCCGCACGACCCGGGGTGCCGGGTGCGGGGCGCCGGTCGGGTAGCGGGCTGCTCACCCAGTCGGTCATCAGCAGCCAGGCCACGTCGGCGCCCGGATCCCCGAGGTAGGCGATCTCCAGTCCAGTGCCGCCACCGGTGCCAGATCGTGGCCGTAGAGCACGTTGGACATCCGGCTGTCGCCCCAACCAACCCGATGCGGTCCGGGGTGAACGGATGTGCGTCCAGCCAGTCGAGCGCCCGGCGCAGCGTCGGATGCATCGTATTGTCGCCGTAGGCCCAGGTGAGGGCGTAGCGCAGGAAGCCGGCCAGCGCCTGCGGCCCCGGTGTCCGGGAGCCGAGGAACCCCAGCCGGTGGGCGGCCGGGTCGATCCGATGCACCGCCGCGATCATGTCGACGCAGCCGTTCCACATCGTGGCGCGACCGGCGTCGTCGATCTCGGCGAACATGCCGGCCTGGTGGTAGGGCGGGACATCGCTGACGGTGACGGTGTCGTCGATGCGGTCCATCACGAAATACGGGGTGCCCAACGGCCCTGACGTGGGATCGATCCAGCGCACCGTCGGCACCGGAATCGCCGAGCCCGCCAGCCGTTGCATCGTCAGGTACTGCCTGCGCAGGTCGTAGCGGGCAAGATCTGATACTCCGGCGGGCGCCGGAAGACGAGGCCGAAAGTGTCGTTGCGGGCACCCTCGACGCCGACGAGATCGAACAGGTAGGTCTCGGCGGAAAAGCCGCTCTCGGTGGCCGCCCAGTTGCGGATCTGTGCGTGTGCCGCCCCCGGAATCGTCTGACGTGCAATGGGTTCCAGCACCTGCGGCAGATCGGCTGCGGAAATACGCGGTGCAGCGACACTGGTCACCGTCACCAGCCCGGATATCCGTAGCGCGGGTACGCACCCATGAACACCGACGCTGGCGAAACTGCCTGCAGCGCAGCGTGATATCCGAGCCGACGCGGTGTTCGACTTCCTGGTGGCCGCCACCACCGCGCGGGCGATGACCCGGGGGCTGGCCGACCGCGACGCCTTCTGCGACCGCACCGCCGATGCACTCACCATCCTGGCTGAGGCGCGTTAGGCCCATCGGCGCGTCAGCGCGTCAGCCCGTCAGCGTCAACGGTTGTGCGGTTTACCACCCGACACACCGGTGCGCCCGTCGAAGACCGCACAACCGTCGCGGCAGTAACCCAGCGGGCGGAAGCGAGCCAGCGTGCAAGCATGCGAGTCGACCTGTGGCCGGGTCAGCCCCCGAACAACAGATACAGCCCGGTGAACGTGTAGAACACCATCACCAGCATCATCGCCAGCTGGCCGGTGAGCCGATGCCGCTCGGGCAGCAGGCGCAGTGCCGCGTCATGGGCGGCCACCACTCCTGCCATGTGCCCGAACACCACGCACACCACCTTGATGGTCGCCAGCACCGACGGATGCTGCGACAGCAGGTAACTGACCTCCCATTCCCAACCCAGCGGTTGCACCAGCCGAATGAGGGTCTGCTGGCCCCGTTCCACCAGATACGAGAGATAGTGCGCGAAAATGTAGCCGATCACGATGGGGATCAGCGAATGCGCCAACTGCCCTGGCAGCAGCCGGCGCCGGGCCGCGTCCACCCCGCCGGTCGCGCGGGCCGCGAGCCAGAATGACAGCCCCACCGTGGCGATGAACACCATCAGCCCGAGCGTGCGGATCACGGTCGCACCGACTTGGCCGCCGCTGAGATCGTCGACGAACCCTCGCCAGCCGGGCATCGCCGAAAAGCTGTCGAAAGCAGTGGAACCCAACAACACCGCCAGTACGGTCACTGTTCCGGGCCGCACCGGCAGCGTCGGCAGGTGATCGAACGGGTTGCCGAGGACGATGCGTCCGTCGTCGCGGCGGCGAAACGGCGCCAACCGCGAGGCGGTCATGCTGTACACCTCGAACGGGTCGGCGCGGGCGAACCAGCGCGGCCCCCACGTCGCCGCACCGGCCAGCATCAGCACCACGTAGGCAAGCAGCCACACCTTGATGGCGGTCAGCGAACCCGGATCCGGACTCGCCAGCTCCAGCCAGACGAAGGCGAAAAGCCCAAGAGCCGCAGGACGATACCCCCATTCCTCGGGGTAGAGCCTGGCTCCGGCGGACCACCGGTCCGGCAGCGCACGCAGCAGGGTCCGCAGCGGGGAGATCAGCCGCCAGACCGGGCCCACCACCACCGACACGGCCACCAGCCCGACCCAGAGCAGGACGTAGAACACCCCGGGCAGTGCGTTCTCGTCATCCTGGGGACCGACGACGGCAACCACCACCACCCACACGGCGAACGCCGACGCCAGCGCGGCCGCCGCGGCGCGGAATGCCCGGGCGTCCACCACCCGCGTCACCCAAACAGGCAGGGCGCTGCCAGGTTTGGCCGGATCGAACCGAGGTGTACGCCAGGCGATTGCGACCACCGCGAATGTGAGGGTCAAGGCCCACGCAGCCCCGATGAGCGCGTAGGTGTACGGGATCGGGAGGTCGCTGGACCCACCCAGGCCGTGAGCCAACACGGCGGTATCGGTCACGGGCGAACCTGGATGGTCACCACCGTGCGATGCAGGGCGTGCAGTTCCACCTCCACTCGCCCGGGCACATCCACGGTGAACTCGAAGGTCTCGCCGGCCCCGGGACGGACTTCGAAAGAATGTTCCGGGACCGCGTGTACGTGCAACTCCTCCGCGATGTCGCTGGTGACTCGCAGCGTAATCGGTTGTCCCACTTTTGCTTCCAGTTGGGCATTGACCGGGGTCACCTGCCCGCCGGCAATGGTGACGTCGAGATCCGGCCCGGAGGCGACGGTCGTGGTCGACGCCGAGGCCGCCGCGGAGGTGAACGAGTCAGCGGGTGCACTGTCCTGCGCCGAGCCGCAACCGGCAAGCGCCACGAGCACTCCCGCCAGCGCCACCATACGGCCGACCACCATCACACTCCCTCGCCGTTGTCAGTTGGTTCCGGTTCATCGTCTCCGCCGCGGCGGTCCCGGACCGCGATCACGATCACCACCCCGGCGACGATGACCGCCGGAATCAACGCGGGCAGCGCCAAGAGCAGGGTGTGGTCGGCAAGATAGATGACGTCCGACGTCGCGGTCATGTCCCGGGCGAGACCCGCGGCCGGGTGTCTTCACGCCGTGCGGGTTGGGGCTCGGTGCCGTTGATCCGGCCGGCGCCCCAGGTCAGCGCGGCGATCAGGATCAGGGTGCAGATCAGCACGACGATCGAGGCGGCGGTGAACAGCCACGACGGCAGGTCGAAGTTGCGCTCCCGCTGCAGAATCGTGATCTCGGGAACGAAATTGCGGGTGATGTTGGCTTCCGCCGGCACCTCCTGCGCCCCGATTCCCGGGTCGCCCGCCAGGAAGATCGGCACCCCCGCCATGGTGGTGCCGTCCTGCACCCGCAGGAGCGTCTTCCAACTGCCCCACACCGGGATGGGCATGGTGGACTGATAGTGCCCGGGCCCAACCTGATTCAGCCGGTCGACCACCAACCCGCGGTGATTCTCCAGCCCGCCCTGCCACGCCAGGATCGTCACCCATTCCGGATTTTCGCTCACCAGGTCGGGCGGATCGATACGCACATCCGCGGACACCATGCGCTGCCCGTCCGCGCTCGGCAGGTCGGTCAAAGCGATTGTCGCACCGGCATTCTCCGGCACCTCGGTGCGCAGACCGTTGGCCACCGCCCCACCGGTCACCAACACGGTCAAGACCACCAGAGTGATGCCGATGGCAGGACGCGGCAAGGGGGTGCCGGTGAGCACCATGCCCAGCATCGCCCCACAGATCCCCATGAACACCGCCACCGGGATCGCCATCGCGAGCGCTTCCCCCCACATGCTGGTGGGCCACGGCAAATGGTAGACACCGGCGATCCAGAACGACTCCGCCCAGAGTCCGACGGTCGCCACGAGAAGCCCGCCCACCACACCAAAAAGCAGGTGGCGCTTGATCAACGGAGTCAGAGCAAGCAGTTCGACGACGATCGCCGGCCCGAGGTACAGCGGAAACCAGCTGATGGGCGCACCGAGTACCGGACCGACCACCAGGGCGACCGCCCCACGCAACGCAATGGCGATGAGCGCGGCGATGATGGCGGCTCCACGGCCGAGCACCAGGCGTGCCGCAATGAGTGCCAAGGCGGCCGCTGCGGCGATCATCATGGGCTGCAACACCAGCCGAAACTGCTCGACACCGAAGTCGTATTCGATCTGATATACCGACATCCCGATCAGCAGACCGCCGAACGACAGGTACTGCACGAATTTGAGGAACCAGCGGTCCGGCGGCGCCTCGGAGCCCATGGACCGGCGGCCTTCGTATTCGAGTAGCAGTACCGCGATCAGGGAGAGCCCCGCTCCCCCGATCAGCATCAGGTGGGTGGGCCCCCACAGCGTGACGTCCTGGCCGAAGAGCCGGTGCCACACGTCATCGAGCGGGAACCCGATCAGCGCGTAGAGCCCGCAGGCGGTCATCAGCAGACCGCCGACGGGGGCGAACCATTTCCGCGTGATGCGGACAGCGGCCGAACCCGGCTTGTCGTAGGGCAGGGTCACCGAGAGCGCACCGGCGATGAAGAGCAGGAACAATCCGAACAGGATGAAGTAGTGCGCGGGATTTGCCAACGGACCGGAGTCGCGGCCCTTTCCGATGTGTAGGCCGACATCCCAGATGAATCCGAACAGCGCGCAGATGATGGTGGCGGTGAACAGGAAGACCTGCAGCGCCACCCAGGGCGGCCGGTTGAACTTCGTTCCCGTGCGCCCGGCGAAGTCGTTCAGCCAGGTGATCTTGCGGGCCCGGTGTTGGTAACCGATCCACAGGAGTACCAGCGTGACGACCCCGGCGGCGGCGGACAGGCCCAGCACCTGATCCAGCGCGGCCCCGCCGGCTTCCGATTCCGCTGCGAGGATGATTCGGTCAGACGCCAGTGTCATATCGATCACGTCCTGAGTATGTAGGGTCAGCGGGTCACTTCACGGGCGTTCCGACTAATACCCCGGACCGCCGGTACCAATCAGGCTGCTGCGGATGTTGCTGAAGTTGTCGCCGACGTCTTGGTGGAGGGCAGAGCCAGCTTGACGATTTTGCGGACGACGGTGCCGAACTGCTTGGGCAGCGGGCCTGCGTTGTACGGGATGCCGTAGCGCTCGCAGATCTTTTCCACCTCGGCAGCGATGGTGTTGTAGTGCCGGGCGGGCATATCGGGGAACAGATGATGCTCGATCTGATGGGACAGGTTCCCGGAGAGCAGGTGGAACAACTTGCCTCCGGTCAGGTTGGCCGAGCCGAGGACCTGACGGAAATACCACTGGCCGCGCGATTCATCGGCGGTCTCCTCGACGGAGAACTCCTGCGTGCCATCCGGGAAGTGGCCGCAGAAGATGATCATGAACGACCAGATGTTGCGCATCAGGTTGGCCGACAGGTTGCCGGTGAAGACGAACGGCGCGGCCGGACCGGCCAGCAAGGGGAACGCGACGTAGTCCTTGAGCAGCTGCTTGCGCGTCTTGCGCCAGATCGCCTCGAGGATCTCCCGCTTGTCGGCCAGGGAGATTTCGCCGGAGCGGATGCGTTCGGTTTCGAGTTCGTGCAGGGCCACCCCGTACTGGAACAGCACCATCAGCAGAAAGGCGTAGACCGGGTTGCCCAGGTAGTACGGGTGCCAGCGCTGGTCTTCGCTCATCCGCAGAATGCCGTAGCCGATGTCGCGGTCCATGCCGACGATGTTGGTGTGCGTGTGGTGCAGGTAGTTGTGGGAGTGGCGCCACTGGTCGCCCGGGCAGGCGGTGTCCCACTCGAACTGCTTGCTGGACAACACCGGATCGCCCATCCAGTCGTACTGCCCGTGCATGACGTTGTGGCCGATCTCCATGTTGTCGAGGATCTTCGACAGGCCCAGCATGGCGGTGCCTGCCAGCCAGAACGGCGGGAACATGCCGGCGAACAACAGGCCGCGGCCGCCGACCTCGAGTCCCCGCTGGATCTTGATGATGCGGCGGATGTAGTCGGCATCGGCTTGGCCGAGGCTCGACATCACCCGCTCCTTGATGTCGTCGAGCTCGGCGCCGAAGGCGTCAGCTTGCTCGGGGGTGAGGGTGATCGTGGGGTCAGACATGACAGCTCCTTCGAAAGATGTTGCGGTCACAGGGATATGGCGACGTCGCCAACGGGTGCGGACACGCAGATCTGCACGTCCTCGTCATCGGTTTGCGAGACTGCACCGGTGGTCAGATTGCGTACCGCACCGCGGGTCTTGCGGCGGGTGCAGGTGTGGCAGATGCCCATCCGGCAGCCGCTCTGCGGGTTCAGACCGGCGGCCTCGGCCTGTTCGAGTAGCGACCGGCCGTCACCCTCGACGTCGACGGCGCTGTCGGTGAACGAGATCCGGCCGCCGGATTCGGCAGGCACCACGAAGGCCGGGGGCACGAAGCTCTCGGACCTGGCGTCGGGGCACAGGTCGAGGACGGCCCGCACCAGTGCAGGCGGTCCGCACACGTACACCGCCTCCGGGTTCGCCATGGCCTTCGTCAGGTGCTCTCGCCCGAAGCGGCCGGTCAGATCCGTATCGTCTTCTAGGCGAGTGAAGCCATGCAGCACAGTGCCTCTCATGGCCCGCAGCTCGTCGAGATAGCAGGCGTCGCGCGCGGACGGGGCGTACCGCAGCACAGCCACCTCGCCGGTGAAACCGTCGGCCCGCAGGGTGCGCAGCATCGACATGATCGGCGTGATCCCGCTGCCGCCGGCCACGAACAAGATCCGACGCGGCAGCTGTTCGGGCAGCACGAAGTCACCCTGAGCCGCGGAGATGCCCAGGACCAAGCCTGGCCGGGCGTGGTCGTACAGATAGGTGGACACCCGGCCGCCGTCATGACGGCCGATGGTCAGCTCGACGGTGGCCGCTCCTTCGGCATTGGCCGGTGAGTAACAGCGTGTGTAGGTGCGACCGTCGATTTCCAGCGAGACGGTGACGTACTGGCCGGCCCGGAAGCGCGAGAAGCCGGAGAACGACGCATTCGGTTCCAGTGTGAGTGTGACGCTGCGGTCGGTGGTCCGTCGCACCGCGAGTACCCGGGCACGGGCCTGCTCCAGCGTCCACGTGGGTTGCAGCAACTCGGTGTAGCGGTCCACACCGTGGGGTCCGGTGAGCAGCTCCACCAGGTTGGACCCCAGTACGCGCCGCACCAAAGTTTCAGTGAACATATGTACACTGTGTTTGATGAACCTGCAGCACGTCAAGGGTTCGTTGCATCGAGTGGTATGTTTCACACAGTGAACAGTCGTTCTCCGAAGTCGAGCTCGTCGCGACGCTCGAGCAGGTCGTCACGCGATTCGGGACCCGAAGCGGTGTCCCGCGTGGAACGCAAAGAGGCCACTCGCCGCGCCATCATCGACGCCGCCCTTCGCTTCCTGGAAGACCGCAGCTTCGGCAGCTTGAGCCTGCGTGAGGTCACCAAGGAAGCCGGCATCGTGCCCACCGCGTTCTACCGGCATTTCGAGTCGATGGAGGCACTGGGTCTCGTCCTGATCGACGAGTCCTTCCGCTCCCTCAGGGACATGTTGCGCGGCGCCCGCGCCGGCAAGCTCGATCCCAACCGGGTGATCGAATCCTCGGTCGAGATCCTGGTCGCCGGGGTCGCCGAACAGCGGGATCACTGGCTGTTCATCGGTCGCGAACGCAACAGTGGAATCGCGGTGCTGCGTTATGCGATCCGCACCGAGATCCGGTTGATCACCTCAGAACTCACCACCGACCTCGCACGCTTTCCGGGGCTGAGCGACTGGAGCACCGAGGACCTGAACATTCTGGCGAATCTCTTCGTGAACGCCATGATCTCCATTGCCGAGGCCATCGAGGACGCCCAGAGCCCAGCAGCCCTCGAAGAGATCAAACGTATTGCCGTCAAACAGTTGCGCATGATCGCGGTCGGCATCGCCGACTGGCACAGCGAGCCGGATCGCCAGATCTAATCGGCGTCGAGGTTGGTGGCGCACCTCGCCAGCAGTTGAGCCAATTGCTTCTGGGTTTCGGACGAAATCCCTTGCAGCATAACCGCTTCCACCTCGAACACCGCGGCGTGTGCCAGTTCCAGGCGCCGGGCGCCGTCGTCGGTCAGCGCCAGTGCCCGGGCCCGGCCACGCGCCGGGGACTCCGCCCGATCGACCGAGCCCGATGACCGCAGACCGGTCAGTACGTCCTGCAGCGACTGGCGGGTGACGAAGCACAGGCGGGCCAGTTCAGCGGCGGAGGCGTCGGGGTGATCAGCGAGAGCTCGCAGCACCGCGTATTGCGACATCGAGAGGCCGGCGTCGCGGAGGGCGGCATCGGACCGGCGGCGGAACCCCTGCTGCACCCGCTTGACCAGATAGCCGACGGCCCGCTCGGTGGCGATGTCCTCCATGACAGGAACCTTACATTCCGCTACCGTTGTAGTCAGGAACCTGACATAGGAGAATTCATGACTTCCATCGACGCACACGCCCCGTACGCCACGTTGATCAACGTGTTCACCGTTGATCCGGCGAATGCCGAAGAGCTGAGCCGCCTGCTCACCGCAGCTACCGAAGAGGTGATGTGTCAGCTCGACGGCTTCATCTCGGCGAACATCCACCGCAGCACCGACGGCACCCGCGTGGTCAATTACGCCCAGTGGGACAGCGCCCAGGCATTCCAGGCCATGCTCGGAAACCCCGTCGCCCGTGACCACCTGGACAGAGCCGCTGAACTGGCCGTCTCCTACGACCCACATCTCTATACGGTCGACGCGACGCACACCAGGTAGGGCGCCTCGGATTCGGGTATGGCTCCTGTGTGGATAACCGCGTCGTGCCCGAATCCCCGTCCCCCGCCAGTGCCGTGCTCTTCGACATCGACGGCACCCTGATCGACTCGAACTACCTCCACATTCACGCCTGGACGCGGGCCTTCGCCGACGTGGGAATCGACACCGCTGCCTGGCGTATCCATCGGTGCATCGGGATGGACGGATCCGAGCTCGTGTCCAGCTTGTCCGACGACGCTCCCGACGACGTGCAGGACCGCCTGACGGAGTTGCATTCGCAGTATTACCAGGAGTCCGCTGACCTGCTGAAACCGCTGCCTGGCGCCCTCGACCTGATTCGTCGTGTCCAGGCGCTCGGGTTGCAGGTGGTACTGGCGACATCGGCACCGGAGGACGAGCTGGCCCTGCTGCGCAAGGTGCTCGACAGTGAAGAGGTGTACTCGGCGGTGACGTCGTCGGAGGACGTAGAGACCGCCAAGCCTGAACCCGCCATCGTCGAGATCGCCTTGAAACGCGCCGGGGTGGGTGCCGACCGCGCGGTGTTCGTCGGCGATGCCGTCTGGGACATCGAAGCCTGCGTCCGCGCCGAGCTTCCGTCCATCGGCCTGCTCAGTGGCGGCGTATCCCGGGGCGAACTCGAAACAGCCGGAGCTACCGCGGTTTTCGAAGACGCAGCCGATCTGCTGGCCCATCTCGCCGACACCCGGATCGGTGCCCTGGCCGGCCGACGATGACGTCCTCCGAGCACGCCGAGAAAAGTCTCGACCGTCGGCCCGCCGGTGTCGGCGACGGCACTGTCGAGGCAGCCGGCAAGCTCTCGGAAGCACTGGAGACCGTCGAACGCGCCCGAGGGGCGCTGTACACCTTCCATCAGCTGATGGGTCACGCCGACATGCAGGTCGGGGAGGCCCGCGACCTGCTTCGCGAGGCTGGACACTCCGATCTGGCCCAGCGGCTGGATACCGAGCTGGTCGGACGCAACGTCCTGCCCGGCCGCTGGACCTTCCAGCTGGTGGAGGAGTTCGACGACGGGTATTGGTCGGAGATCCGCCGGCTCGAGGAATCGGTGCGCACCGACCTGCTGGGCGGTGTCCGCCATGTCTACGAAGCCGAGATGAAGCAATCCCGCCGCACTGTCGGCCATCCCGGGCACGAAGCCGTTCCGGACTGAGGCCCCGGTGGGCGCCATTGGCCGATCGGACAGTTTTACCCTGCCGGTTTCGGGTACACCCGTCGTGACGAACGGCCCGCTGACGTGCCGATTAGACGGCCAGGAGGCGGCATGGCGAACACCACACCCGAATACCAGGGCGTCCCCGGTCAGCCGACGGTAGGACATAGCTACTTCGCCGGCGACGGGTCGCTGTTCGGCGACCCCAACCTGGCGTTATTCGGCGGATACGGCTCCTTGTCGACGGTGCAGCCCGGCGTCTCCGGCAGTACAGCACCCTTTACCACGGCCGGCACTTCGCCGGCGAATGACGGAATGTGAATGAAATTGTCCGATGTGCACCCAGGAACCTCAGTGGATAGGTTGAACTCCTCACCCCAGATCCAAGGAGTTGACCGCGATGAACGCCCGGCACAGGCAGCCGACCCTTTGACGGCCGATCGAATCGGCACCGAGGTCTGGCCCGGTAAGCCATATCCACTCGGCGCGACCTATGACGGGTCGGGCACCAACTTTGCACTGTTCAGCGAGGTCGCCGAACGGGTCGAGTTGTGCCTGTTCGACGAGGACGGCACCGAGACCAGGTGCACGCTGCCCGAGGTCGATGCTTTCGTCTGGCACGCGTTTCTGCCGGGCATCGAGTCCGGCCAGCGCTACGGCTACCGTGTCTACGGCCCGAACGACCCGAGTAACGGGCATCGGTGCAACCCGAACAAGCTGCTGCTCGACCCCTACTCGAAGGCCATCGACGGCACCTTCGACTGGGACCAGTCCCTGTTCGGCTACAACTTCGGTGACCCGGACAGCCGCAATGATGACGACTCCGCGGCCAGCATGCCGAAATCAGTTGTCATCACCCCCTACTTCGACTGGGGCATCGATCGCCCGCCGCAACGTGAGTACGCCGACAGCTTCATTTATGAAGCACATGTCAAGGGCCTCACCGAGACTCACCCCGACATCCCCGAGGCGATGCGCGGCACCTATGCCGCCATCGGGCATCCTGCGATCATCGATCACCTCAAGGCGCTCGGGGTCACCGCGATCGAACTGATGCCGGTGCACCACTTCGCCAATGATTCGACCTTGATCGACAAAGGTCTGTCGAACTACTGGGGCTACAACACCATCGGGTTCTTCGCGCCCGATTCCAAGTACTCCAACAGCGGCACCCCGGGCGGGCAGGTCCAGGAGTTCAAGGCGATGGTGCGGACCTTGCACGAGGCAGGTATCGAGGTGATCCTCGATGTGGTCTACAACCACACCGCCGAAGGCAACCACATGGGCCCGACGGTATCGATGCGCGGCATCGACAACGCCGCCTACTACCGCGTCGTCGAAGACGACAAGCGCTACTACATGGACTACACCGGCACCGGCAACAGTCTCAACGTCGGGCATCCCCATTCGCTGCAGCTGATCATGGACTCGTTGCGCTACTGGGTCACCGAGATGCACGTCGACGGGTTCCGGTTCGACCTGGCCTCCACCCTGGCGCGCGAGTTCTACGACGTCGACAAGCTGTCGACGTTCTTCGAACTGGTGCAGCAGGATCCGACGGTCAGCCAGGTCAAGCTGATCGCCGAACCGTGGGACGTCGGCCCCGGTGGTTACCAGGTGGGCAACTTCCCGCCCCAGTGGACCGAATGGAACGGCAAGTACCGCGACACCGTTCGCGACTTCTGGCGCGGCGAAGCGGCCAGCCTCGGTGAGTTCGCTTCCCGCCTCACCGGTTCTGCCGATCTCTACGAGCAATCCGCGCGCCGGCCGGTGGCCTCGATCAACTTCGTCATCGCCCATGACGGGTTCACGCTGCGGGACCTGGTGTCCTACAACGACAAGCACAACGAAGCCAACGGCGAGGACAACAACGACGGCGAGAGCCACAACCGGTCCTGGAACTGTGGCGTCGAAGGACCGTCCGACGATCCGGAGATCATGGCGTTGCGCGCCCAGCAGGAACGCAACTTCCTGACGACACTGCTGCTGTCCCAGGGCGTGCCGATGATCTGCCACGGCGACGAACTCGGGCGCACGCAGGGCGGCAACAACAACGGCTACTGCCAGGACAACGAAATCACCTGGGTCGATTGGGAAAACGCCGATCATGACTTGACGGAGTTCGCCTCGAAGGTGTCGGCGCTGCGCGCCGAGCACCCGGTGTTCCGCCGGCGTCGGTTCTTCAACGGCCGGCCGGTTCGTCAGCGTGGCTCCGCGGGCGTACCGGATATCTCGTGGTTCCGCCCCGATGGCTCCGAGATGAGCGACGAGGACTGGGATTCCGGATTCGGCAAGTCGGTTGCGGTGTATCTCAACGGCCAGGGCATCCCCGACCTGGACTCGCGTGGACAGCGTGTCATCGACGATTCGTTTGTCGTGTGCTTCAACGGCCACCACGAACCCATCGAATTCACCCTGCCGCCTGAGGAATTCGGTGCGGCCTGGCTGTCTGTGGTGGACACCTCCGCCGAGTCCGTCGATATCGAGCCGTCAGCGGTAGCCGCGGCGAACAGCATCAAGGTGGACGCCCGGGCGATCGTCGTCCTCAAGGCGGTGGAGGCCACCGAGTAGCCGGCAGGCACTTCCAAGCCACTCCGTCCCGTGTGTTTGCCCGCAGTTGGGCGCCGTCGTGGTGATAATCGATGCCACTGGCAACCGGGCCGGGGACGGGGTGGTGAGGTGTTGTGCGCTGGTGGCTGCAGATTCCCGCACCGTTGCTCGGCTTCCTCTGGGTAGCCGCGATCGTCGGGATCTCGGTGGGCGGCCTGGTGCTGTTCCGCCGAGCGGTCTCGCACACTCGTCTGGAGAACGCGAATGCCGTCTCCGGCGTGGTGTTCCAACTCGGAAGCGTGCTCTACGCCGTACTGGTGGCGTTCGTCGTGGTGGTGGTGTGGGAGCAGTTCGGTGAAGCCGAAGACGCCAGCAGCAACGAGGCCACCGCCATCGCCGACCTGCTGCGTGATTCTGCGGCCCTACCGCCCCAGTACCAGGCCGAGGTGCAGGACCGGTTGCTGGACTACACCCGGTATGTGATCGATCAGGAGTTCCCGCGGATGCGCCGCGGGGAGAAGGTCGCAGACCAGTCCGATCAGCTGGCCGCGGTCTGGGACGTGTATCTGCAGGTGGAGCCGCAGACCCGAAATCAGATTGCGTTCTTCGACCATCAAATTGTCCGGCTCAACGATCTGACCGGCGATCGCAAGCTGCGCACCTCCACTGCCGACGCCCAGCTGCCGGGCGGGCTGTGGGTGCTGCTCCTCGGCGGCGGCGCCGTGGTGATGGCCTTCACCTTCCTGCTCGGTACCAAGGATCTGCTGGTGCACGGTATTGCGGTGGGTCTGACCGCGGCTCTGCTGGGTTTCGTGGTCTTCCTGATCTTCGCGCTGGAGCACCCGTTCGTGGGTCAGCTGTCGGTACCTCCCACCGTGTACGTCGACGTCCTCGACTACTGGACCGGATAGGTTCAGCCCGCGGCGCAGCGGTCGAGTAGACACTTTCGCAGATCTGCATACACACCGGCGCTGATCGCCTAGCCTTCGCTCGTGGTGGTCACGCGCAATCCGCACGCCGGTGCTCCGTTCACTGATTCCGACGCCCATATCAAAGCCGCACTCGAGGACGTGTCCGTCCCGGCGCTGCTGCTGGCCTGCGTGCACATGAGCGGTGACTTCAGCTTGCTGCAGGGGCCCGTCAAGCCGGCAGGCATCTTCCTCAACGAAGTCCAAGGGTTCATGTCCGAGGAGGACAAGGCCGCCGCGCGCGCCCTTGCGTTCGACATCATTCGCGACTACCGCGATCGCGGCTGCCCGGAGCCGGGCCCGGTCAGCGCCGAGCAGCTCAAGCAGATGATGGACTGGCTGGTCGCCGCCGAGGTGCCCAGCGAGTATGTCCCGATGATGCTCGAGGAGATGGAACTCGACGGCCGAGACCAGCGCGACACCACCTTCGCCGCCGATGCTGCGGCGCGCGCCGACTTCCCGGTGGTGATCATCGGCTGTGGGCAGTCCGGCCTGTTGGCCGCAATCCGCTTGCAGCAGGCCGGAATTCCCTACACCGTCGTCGAGAAGAACTCCGGCGTCGGCGGTACCTGGTTCGAGAACACCTACCCCGGAGCCCGCGTCGACGTGGGCAATCACTTCTACTGCTACAGCTTCGAACCCGATGACCACTGGTCGGAGTTCTTCGCCCAGCAGCCCGAGCTCCAGGCCTACTTCGAGGCGGTGATGACCAAACACGGCATCACCGCCCACGTCCGATTCAACACCTCGGTGACCCGGGCCGACTGGGACGCCGACTCCTCGACGTGGGCCGTCCACCTCGGGACCGGCGAGACCCTGACGGCCCGCGCCGTCATCAGCGCCGTCGGACAGCTCAACTCACCACACATCCCGGAGTTCACGGGCGCGGAATCCTTTGTGGGCCCGGCATTTCACACTGCCCGCTGGGATCACGACGTGGCGCTCGACGGCAAGAACGTCGTCATGATCGGGGCTGGCGCCTCCGGATTCCAGGTGGCCCCCGCGATCGCCGAGCGGGTCGGTAGCCTCACCGTTTTCCAGCGGACCGCGCAGTGGATGTTCCCCAACCCGAACTATCACACCAGGGTGGGCCCCGGTGTCCAGTGGGCGCTGCGGCACCTGCCGTTCTACGGCCGCTGGTACCGCTTCCTGCTGTTCTGGCCGGGCTGCGACACCGGGCTCGCCGCGGCGAAGGTGGACCCCGACTGGCCGGACCAGCAGACCGCCGTCAGCGCGGTCAACGATCTGGCCCGGCTGATGTTCACCGACTGGATCACCACCCAGATCGACGGCGACACCGAGCTTCTGGCGAAAGTCATTCCCGACTACCCCGCCACCGGAAAGCGAACCCTGCAGGACAACGGTAGCTGGCTGCGCACCCTCACCCGCGACAACGTCGAGCTCGTCCGCGACGGGGTGGACCGCATCGAATCCGACGCCGTGGTGGCCTCCGACGGCGTCCGCTACCCCGCCGACGTTCTGGTCTATGCCACCGGCTTTCGCGTCAACGACATGCTGTCGTCACTGGAAGTGCACGGACGCAACGGAATCGAACTGCATGACGCCTGGGGACGGCGACCGTCGGCCTACCTCGGTATCACGGTGCCCGGCTTCCCGAACTTCTTCTGTCTCTACGGTCCCGGCACCAACCTCGCCAGTGGCGGCAGCCTGATCTTCCACTCCGAGTGCGAGGTTCGCTACATCATGGGGTGTCTCGACCTGCTGATGGCCGGTCACAGGAACACCCTGGAACCACGCCGGGACCGCTACGACGACTGGTATCAGCGGTGCCAGGCCGAGCTGAAAACGTACGTATGGTCCCAACCAAGCATCAAACACAGTTTCTTTCAGGACGACGACGGCTTGGTGCACTCGTTGAGCCCGTGGCGTCTCGTCGACTTCTGGACCTGGACCCGCACCCCCGATCCCGACGACTACGTCTTCGGCTAGCAGAGGACGAACATGCGCGCTGTTCTGATCGATGCCCCGGGCCGAATCCGGGTGGACGTCGTGGCCGATCCGACGCTGCCCGGAGCCGATGGGGCCGTCGTCGCGGTCGAGACCTCGGCGATCTGCGGGTCTGACCTGCACTTCTACGAGGGTGACTATCCCCTGATGCAACCGGTGTCGCTGGGCCACGAAGCAGTGGGCACGGTCGTCGAACTCGGGGCCGACGTGCGGACCGTGCGGGTGGGCGACCGGGTGCTGGTGTCCTCGGTGGCCGGTTGTGGGCACTGCGTCGGTTGCGCCACCCACGATCCGGTGACGTGTGTGTCAGGTCCGCGCATCTTCGGATCGGGCGCCCTCGGTGGCGCCCAGGCCGAACTGCTCGCCGTCCCCGGTGCGGACTTTCAGCTGCTGCGCATCCCCGACGGCATCAACGACGCGGCAGCCCTGCTGCTCACCGACAACATGGTCACCGGGTGGGCGGGTGCTCAGCGCGCCGATATCCCGCCTGGGGAGACGGTGGTGGTGTTCGGGTTGGGCGCCGTCGGACTCTGCGCGGTGCGCAGTGCCCTGGCCCAAGGTGCGGGCACCGTCTTCGCCGTCGACCCCGTGGCGGGCCGTCGCGACCGGGCCGCCGCCTGTGGCGCGACACCGCTGGAACCCCCGGCGCTGGCAGCGATATTCGAGGCCACCGGAGGTCGCGGCGCAGCGTCGGTGATCGACGCCGTGGGCAATGACGCCACCATGACCGACGCCCTGACCTGCGTCCGGCCCGGCGGTACGGTCTCGGTGATCGGGGTGCACAACCTCGATCCGTTTCCGTTCCCCGCCCTGATGAGCCTGGTGCGCAGCGTGACGTTGCGGATGACCACCGCACCCGTGCAGCGCACCTGGCCGCAACTGATTCCTCTGCTGCAGTCCGGCCAGCTGGACACCAGAGGCATCTTCACCCATGCGATGCCGCTGGACGAGGCCGCCGCCGCCTACGCGGCGGTCGCCTCCCGGACAGCGGACTGTGTGAAGGTCGCACTGACGCTATGACACGGCGTCAGGCTGTCGGGTCATCCTCGTCGACGATGCTGTAGAACGAATCGCCGTCCTCGGGGGCGCCGTCGATCTGGCCGCTGGTGCGGCGCGCGGGACGCTCGCCTTCCACGGCACCGCTCAGGACATCGGGTTCTTCGTCGGCGAGTCGTTCGTCGAGGGATTCGTGCTCTTCGACGTCGATCCACCGCTCGGGCGGATCGGCAACGATATCGCCGTCGTCGTTGCGTACCTCGTCAGAGTCCAGCGATTCGCTGGGGCTCAACGTGTTATCGGGCCCTGGGTCGTCGTAATCACCGTCCATTCGCGCAAGTGTGCCCCATCTGGGGCTGGTCAAACCCAGCGGGTCGGCCGCCACCAAAAGTATCCGGTACCGCAGGTATTGACTAAGGGGTGCCAGCTACCTACCGTGGGAACATGGTTGCGCCAGTACAGCCCGCCGCTCTGCCGAATACGCCCACCCGCGAGGAGTTCGCCGACCGCCTCCTCAAGGGATCGGTGAAGAAGTCCTACGCGCCGATCGTCGACATGGATTGGGATGCGCCGCTGGAGCCGGACAAATTCTTTCTGCCACCGGAAGTCGTGACGCTCTACGGCACCCCCGAGTGGGCGGCGATGTCCCGCGCGCAACAGATCGAGCTGTCGCGGCAGGAGCTGGTCAACATCCTCTCGGCGGGCATCTGGTTCGAGAACATCCTCAACCAGGCCCTGCTGCGCGACCTGATGCACAAGAACCCCACCGCGAGCACCACCCACTATGCGTTGACCGAACTGGGCGACGAGACCCGGCACATGGTGATGTTCGGCAAGACCATCGGCCGCATCGGCGGAATCCCGGTGCGGCCCAAGTTGTTTCAGCGCATGGTCATCAACGCGCTGCCGTTCACCTTCCGCGGGAGCGTGTTGTGGGGTGCCGCGCTGGTGGGCGAGGAGATCTTCGACGCCCTGCAGCGGCAGATCATGGAGGACCCCGACCTCCAGCCGATCGTGCAGCGGCTCATGCGCATTCACGTCACCGAAGAAGCCCGGCACATCCAGTTCGCGCGCGACGGACTGCGCAAGTCGGTGCCGACGATGCCGCGGTACCGCCGGGTGCTGCTGGCCAATGTGCACGGGTTGGGCGGTCCGTTCTACCGGATGCTGTTCACCCTGCCGATCCAGTACCACCGGGCCGGTCTCGACGGAACACAGATGCGCCGCGTCGCCCGCGCCAATCCGCATTTCCGCCAGATGTGCGTGACCTCGTTCGCCTCCCTGGGCGCGTTCTTCGAAGAGGTCGGGCTGATGGGCCGCATCGGCCGACGGACGTGGCGTCGCGCTGGATTCCTGTGACCGCCATTGTTGTTCGCGATGCCTCGGACAAGGCCCGGTTCGACTCCGGTACCGAGACGTGGACCGTCACGACCGTCGACGGCGAGGCCCAGTCCGCACCGGTGGTGATCGATGCCCGCCGGTCCGACGATCCCACCATCGCCGTCCACGGCATTCCCAACCACTTCCGGATCCCCGGTCCGCACGTGGAACGGCAGACTCGGTTGGTGCAACGCTGCCTCGATCTGTTCGAGCGCTCCGGCGCCACCCGGATCGAGGCCAGGTCGCGGCTCACGCTGCGCCGATGGGATCCGCTGCCACTGAGCTCGCGGTTCTATCTCAGCGGCGCGACGCCCGTTTCCGACGATGTCTACGACGGACCGGCTGTCCTCGCCTTGCCGGCCGGCGACATCGAGGTGCAAGCACGACTCTCCGGCCATCTCGAGGCCATTGACGGCCGGTATCACTGGCGCGGCACGGTCTCGGGCAGACTGCCCGCCGACGTCCTCAAAGGCGCCCGGACGGTGACGCTGTCCGCGGCAGGACATTCGGCGTCGGCCCGGGTGGTCGAGAAGACGCCCTGGGGCGGCTACACCGTCACCGGTACCGGCACACCACCCTTCGCGCTGCCCTAGCCTCCCTAACCCGACGCCTTGTCGAGCCGCTGGAGCAGATCGTGGGCCGCCAGTTCGATGTCCTTGTGGCGCCACTCCGACGCCCGGTACACACACGCGATCAGACCGGTGCGGTGCAGGCGGCGGAAGTCGCCGTAGACGAACGCATAACGGGCCTTGGTCTCGTCGGTGGCGCCATCGGTCAGACCCAGGTGCCACTGCGCGTAGTCGTCCCAGGAGTGACTATCGAGGAAGTCGTTCTGCGCCTGCGCCTTCGGTTGCACCTCGCCCCAGTCGCTGTCGAGCACGTACTGGCGCGCTTCGATCAGTGCCCTGGCCTTCTGGACTCCCGCGTCGTTGACGACATACTTCGCCATGACCTGCGGGTTACCCCGAGCCGGCGGCGCTCACACCCGGTGCACCGCGGTGACCACGTGAGTGATCTTGCACGAAGAGGACTGCGTGCCGCGGCATTGTGCCGCACACTGTTGCCATGTTCTCGTTGCAAGGCAGGTCTGTTCTGGTCACCGGTGGCAGCAAGGGCATCGGCCGGGGCATCGCGTCGGTGTTCGCCTCGGCGGACGCGAACGTCGCGATCGCCGCACGGTCGGCAGCCGAGCTCGACGCCACCGTCGCCGAGCTGGACACTCTGGGCTCCGGCAAGGTGCTCGGTGTGAGCGTTGATGTCCGGCAGAAGGATTCGTGCACGGCAATGGCCGCAGCGGTGATCGCGGCCTTCGGTGGCATCGACGTGCTGTGCGCCAATGCAGGCATCTTCCCCGATGCACCGCTGAAGACCATGACTCCCGAACAGCTCGACGAAGTGTTCGACATCAACGTCAAGGGCAACATCTTCAGCGTCCAGGCCTGTCTGGACGCCTTGATCGCCTCGGGCCACGGGCGGGTGATCCTCACATCGTCGATCACCGGTCCCATCACCGGGTTTCCGGGCTGGTCCCATTACGGCGCGTCGAAGGCAGCACAACTGGGCTTCATGCGCACGGCGGCCATCGAGTTGGCCCCGCATCGGATCACGGTCAACGCCGTGCTGCCGGGCAATGTGATGACTGAGGGACTCGCGGATCTGGGCGAGGACTACGTCGCCCAGATGACGCGGTCCATCCCGGCCGGCGCCCTGGGTAAACCCGAGGACATCGGTTATGCCGCGGCGTTCCTGGCCACCGATGAGGCGAGCTACATCACCGGCCAGGCACTCGCCGTCGACGGCGGCCAGGTGCTACCGGAATCACCCGAGGCCATGGGCTGAGGACCCCCGCGCGAGGGGTCAGCCCATCTGGAATTCGTCGAACGCGCTGATCAGGTCGGACCCTGCGAAGGACCCACCGCACTGGGTGCGCAGATTCTGCAGCGGCGCGGTGATGTTCTTCAGATCGAAGTACTCGCCGGGGTTGCCCAAGAAGTAGGACCGGACGGTGTTCGTGGCCTGATCGCGCGGCTGCGTCAACGCATTCGACAGCGCGTCATTGGCGCCCGGGTGGGACGCCAGATACGCGCTGGCCGCACCCGACACCTGGCTGATCGTGGCAGTGGCGGCATCGGCGCGACACGGCTCCGCGGCTGCGACGGGCGCAGCGATGACGGCCAGCGCCATACCCCCGACGAGGGCGCCGCCGACTCCACGCAGAGCAGTTGTACCGGTGAGCTTCATCAATTGCTTCCTTACTTTCGGCAAACATCGCGACCGAGGCCGCACCAATCCCCGTACCTGACACCTGACGTACCCGCACGGACCACGCACAAACCGCCGGGATGGGCCGCGACACGCGGACCTGCCGTCCGGGGAACGTGATGGGTTTGTTATCTCCGCAGGTCCGCGGCCGTCCGCCGCCGTGACAAACGATGTTAGTTACCCGCGAGTAACCTACGGGTCCGTAACCTGCGCTATCGTCGTCTGAGAACAACACCGCGCACCTCGAAAGGAGGGCCCCGATGGACGACCTTCTGTACCTCGACCTGCACGGCGACCGGGTGGCCTACCGAGATGTGGGTCCGCTCGACAGTGGCGACCAGGGTGGTCACGAGACGATTCTGCTGATTCACGGGATGGCGGGAAGCTCCGCTACCTGGCGGTCGGTGATTCCCCAGCTCGCACGCCGTCACCGGGTGATCGCGCCGGATCTGTTCGGTCATGGCGGGTCGGCGAAACCGCGCGGCGACTACTCGCTGGGCGCGTTCGCGGTGTGGCTCCGCGATCTCCTCGATGAGCTGGGCATCGCCCATGCCACCATCATCGGCCAATCCCTCGGCGGCGGCATTGCGATGCAGTTCGGCTATCAGCATCGCGACCGGTGCGAGCGTCTGGTGCTCATCGGCAGCGGCGGCCTCGGGCCGGACCTCAGCTGGATGCTGCGACTGCTCAGCGCCCCGGGCGCGGAGCTGGTGCTCCCGGCGGTGGCGCCGCAACCCGTCCTCACTGTCGGCAACTCCATCAAATCCTGGCTGTCGTCGGCCGGTATCCACTCCGCCAGGGGCGGCGAGATGTGGAGCGCGTACTCGTCGCTGGCGGACCGCGAGACCCGGCACGCCTTCCTGCGCACCCTGCGCTCGGTGGTCGACTACCGGGGTCAGGCGGTGAGCGCGCTGAGCAAGTTGCACCTGACCGCTCAGGTACCTGTCCTGTTCATCTGGGGCGACAGCGATCGGATCATCCCCGTCGCACACGGTTACGCCGCCCACGACGCACTGCCGGGCAGTCGACTCGAAATCCTGCCCGGTGTCGGACATTTCCCGCACGTGGAGTCACCCACGGAGGTGGCGCACATCCTGGAGGACTTCATCGCCACATCCGTGCGCCGCTCGACCGCCGTCACCCGCTGCTGAGCAAAGGAGCTCGCTTGTGAACGTCAAGAATGTGGAGTCCGTCGACGCCGGACCGCGCCAGATCAGCAGATCGGTCGAGGTGGCCGCACCGGCGGCCGAGCTGTTCGCTCTGGTGGCCGACCCCAGACGGCACCACGAGATCGACGGCTCCGGCACCGTCCGCGACAACATCAAGGCGCCCGCGGAACTGAGTCTGGGAGCGCGTTTTTCAACGAAGATGCGGATGTTCGGTGTGCCCTATCGGCTCACCAGCACCATCACCGCCCTCAAGCCGAACGAGCTCGTCGAGTGGCGCCACCCGTTCGGTCACCACTGGCGGTGGGAGTTCGAAGAATTGTCGCCCACGCTGACGAGGGTCACCGAGACATTCGACTATCGCGACACCGGCTTCATCAAGGACCGGACGCGCTATTACGAACGGATCGGCTTCGCAAAGTCCAACGCCACCGGCATCGAAGCCTCACTGAGCCGACTGCGGGACCGCTACGTAGGTTAGGCGGCCCGCTGGGTCAGTACGCGATGAACAGAATCTCGTCGCGCGAGTAGTTGTGCCCGGGGTGGTTCTCCGAGAGATGCTTCTGGGTCTTTTCCACCAGGTCGTCTTCAGTGGTGCCGACGATCGACTCGCCGCACGGGCAATTCAGATGAGTCTTCATGAGACAGGTTTACCCGACCTGTCGCAGTCAGGAAAGTCGGGATCGGGTTTCACTCCGGAGTCCGGCCGACGACCCCTGTCGCCATCTCGGCTGCGGCCTTGTGTAATGCAAGTGAATCAAGTCATGATGGCATCGCCTCAATGCCGACGACAGGTGGCCGCTGCCATGTGGGATTTCGAGACCGACCCCGAATACCAAATGAAGCTCGATTGGGTCGACGAGTTCATGCGGACCGAGGTTGAACTCCTGGATCTGGCTCCGCTGGATCCTTCGGACAAACTCAATCCCGCGGTGATGGCCGTACTGCGCCCGTTGCAAGAGCAGGTCAAAAACCAGGGCCTGTGGGCCGCGCACCTGACACCGGAACTGGGCGGCCAGGGCTACGGACAGGTCAAGCTCGCGCTGCTCAACGAGATCCTCGGCCGGTCTCGGTGGGCGCCGTCGGTATTCGGTTGTCAGGCACCAGATTCCGGTAACGCGGAGATCCTGGCACTGTTCGGCACCGACGAGCAGAAGGCGCGCTATCTGCAACCGCTGCTCGACGGCGAGATCAGCTCCTGCTATTCGATGACAGAGCCCCACGGCGGCTCCGATCCCGGCCTGTTCGTCACCCGCGCTGAACGTGACGGCGACTCCTGGCTGCTCAACGGGGAGAAGTGGTTCTCCTCCAACGCCCGGCACGCCTCGTTCTACATCGTGATGGCGGTGACCAATCCGGATGCGCGGACCCGCGACAAGATGTCGCTGTTCATCGTGCCCGCCGAGACGCCGGGCGTCGAGATCGTCCGCAATGTGGGCGTCGGCGGTGAGAGCGGCGATCACGGGACACATGGCTACGTGCGCTACACCGATGTGCGGGTGCCGCTCGACCACGTCCTCGGCGGCGAGGGCCAGGCGTTCGCGATCGCCCAGACCCGGCTCGGCGGCGGCCGCATCCATCACGCCATGCGGACGATCGCGTTGGCTCGCAAGGCATTCGACATGATGTGCGAGCGTGCGGTGTCGCGGCAGACGCGCCAGGGCCCGCTGGGCGATTTCCAGATGACCCAGGAGAAGATCGCTGACAGCTGGATCCAGATCGAGCAGTTCCGGCTGCTGGTGTTGCGCACCGCGTGGCTGATCGACAAGCACCACGACTACTCCAAGGTGCGCCGCGATATCGCCGCGGTCAAAGTCGCCATGCCCCAGGTGCTCCACGACGTGGTGCAGCGCGCGATGCAACTACACGGCGCGCTCGGGGTGTCCAACGAGATGCCGTTCGTCAAGATGATGGTGGCCGCCCAATCGCTCGGGATCGCCGACGGCCCAACGGAAGTGCACAAGCTCACGCTGGCCCGTCGCACGCTCAAGGAGTACACGCCGGTGGACACCGTGTTCCCCTCGGCGCACATCCCGACGCGCCGGGCCGAGGCCGAGGCGCTGTTGGCGCAGCGGCTCGAACGCGAAGTCGCAGAACTCTAGATAACGTTGTCCACCAACGAGACCCGCGCCAACATCCTCTCCGCGGCAGAGCAGTTGTTCGCTGTCCGCGGCGTCGAGGGCGTGAGTCTGCGCGAGATCGCCCGCAGCGCCGGGGCCAAGAATGTCATCGCCGTGCAGTACCACTTCGCCGACCGCAACGGGGTCCTGCGCGCTCTGCTGGACAAGCATCTGCCTGCCGTGGACGCCCGGCGGCATGCACTGCTCGACGTGGCCGGTAGCGGTGCCACCGACAACGATGCGGCGCTGCGGACAATGGCGGGGGCGTTGGTGCGGCCGCTGGCATTCAAACTGGGTGACAGTTCCGGTGGCCCGGAGTTTCTCCGGGTGTACGCCGACTTGCTGAACCGTCCCAAACCCGCGCTGGAAGCCCTCGAAGGGCACGGCGGCAGCTTCGGCAGCCTGAGCCGGTGGCGCGCCATGGTGGCGCCGCTGCTGGATCCCGACGGCGCCAAACTGCACCCCCGCCTCAATGCGTTTCTCTACGCCGCGGTGGAGCTGGCGCGTCGCGCAGAGTCCGGCCCGCATACCGATGACCGGCTGTTCATCAGCCATCTCATCGATGTGGTGACAGCCATCCTGTCGACGCCGGTCTCGGACGAGACCCGCCGGCTGTCGCACGAGCGCGATCAGCGCCGGGGGCCGCTGCCGGCGACGTAGCTCCCTGTGGCAAAATTTGTCCATACATACTCACTTTTTTCCGGGCCTCGTGCTGCCGTGAACTGGGCCCACATCGCGCTGCTCGTGGCCGCCGGCCTCCTCGGCGGCCTGGCCGGCAGCATCGCCGGGCTGGCCTCGGTGACCACCTATCCGGCGCTGCTGGCAGTCGGTCTGCCGCCGGTGACAGCGAACATCACCAACACCGTGGCCATGGTGGGCAACGCCGTCGGCTCGATCATCGGGTCCCGCCCCGAATTGCGCGGTCAAGGCCCCTACCTGCTACGCACCGTCCCGCTGGGGGTGGTCGGCGGTGTGCTGGGCGCGGTGTTGCTGCTGTCTACGCCGGCGGAGGGCTTCGAGAAGCTGGTGCCACTGCTCATCGGGTTCTCCTCGATCGCGATCGTGTGGCCGCGCCGCGAGCGTCTCGACGAGCCACGCGAGAAGTCGCGCCGCCACAAGCGCATCGTGCTGATCCTCGAAGGTGCGGCGATCTTGTTGATCGCGATCTACGGCGGCTACTTCGGGGCAGCGGCCGGGGTGCTGCTGCTGGCGTTGCTGCTCCGCACCGAGGACTCGACGCTGGCCCAGGCCAATGCCGCGAAGAATGTGCTCCTCGGCGCGGCCAACGGGGTGGCCGCCGTCATCTTCATTGTCGTCGCGCCGGTGGATTGGCCGTCGCTGGTTCCGCTGGCGATCGGCTGCGTGGTGGGCTCGCGGCTGGGGCCGATCGTCGTGCGGCACGCCCCGGCGACACCGATCCGGTGGCTGATCGGCGCGGGCGGCCTGGCCCTGGCGATCAAGTTGGGCCTCGACGCCTACTGACACCCCGGCGAGCGCGGGAGTCACCTCTGCCGCGAGCGCGCGGGTCTGTACACCGACACGCCGCAAATTCTGTACACATCTGTGCGCTCGGCAGCGCTCTACCGGCTAGCAGGCAGGGACAATGGTGGCCACCCTGGACGACACGGCGGGCGGCGGCGAGCACAGTGGATGACATGGGAATCGAACCCGCTTATACGACGATCGACGGTGTGTCGGTCAGGTATGCCGACAGTGCGACACCAGGTGATGACGCCATCCTGCTGAGCCCGTGGCCGGAGAGCATCTATGCGTTCGACCAGGTGTGGGCCCCATTGGCCGAACACGGACACCTCGTCGCCATCGATCCGCCCGGGTTCGGCAGATCGCAGTACCGCGAGGACCTGATGAACCCGCAGGCGATGAGCGAGTTCATCGTCCGTGCCGCCGATGCATTCGGTCTGGGGCACCCCCATCTGGTGGCACCCGATATCGGCACCTCGGCCACGCTGTTCGCCGCCGCGGCCCACCCCGATCGGTTTCGCAGCCTGGTTGTCGGCAGCGGCGGCGCAGCCGTGCCGATCGATGTCACCGGCGTCCTGAAGGATTGGGTGCAGTCCACCGATCTGCAGCCCTACCGGGAGTTGGGTGGACGAGCGGTGGTCGAGATCGCGCTGAGCACCATCGCGGGATACACCCCGCCGGACCACATCCGCGACGACTACCTGGAGTCCTACGACGGGGATCGTTTTGCCGATACCGTGCCCTACGTGCAGCACTACCGTGAGCAGCTTCCGCGGCTCGCCGAGTTGCTGGCACAGATCAAGACCCCGGTGCGCCTCATTCAGGGCGGCGCCGACCAGGTGGTCCCGGCCGCCAACGCCGAGTTCCTGCACGCAAGGCTGCCCCACAGCCAGGTCGATTTCATCGACGGCGCCGGCCATTTCGTCTGGGAGGAACGCCCGCAGGAGTATGCGGCGCTGGTGCTGGACTGGTGGAAGACGCACGCCCATGACAAGGAGAACTGAGATGACTGCCCGGCCACCCATCCCACCGTTCACCCGCGAGACCGCCGAACAGAAGGTCCGGGCCGCCGAGAATGCCTGGAACACCAGAGATCCGCATCGGATCGCGCTGGCCTACACCCCTGACAGCTGGTGGCGTAACCGCTCGGTCTTCCTGCAGGGCCGGACACAGATCGTCGAGTTCCTCACCGACAAGTGGTCCCGTGAACTCGACTACCGGTTGATCAAAGAGCTGTGGGCTCACGGCGACCACCGCATCGCCGTTCGGTTCGCCTACGAGTACCACGACGCGACGGGCCGGTGGTTCCGCGCCTACGGCAACGAAAACTGGGAGTTCGACGCCGACGGGCTGATGCAGGCACGGCACGCCAGCATCAACGACGTGTCCATCAGCGACGCGGAGCGCCTGTTCCACTGGGACAGCAGCGGACCGCGGCCCGACGACCATCCCGGCCTCAGCGATCTGGGGCTCTGAACGACGCAACGAGCGCGCGCTGTTGTACAGATCTGGCGGCGTGTCGGCGTACAAACACGCGCGCTCGCGCGGGGGTTTGGTGCGCTGGGGGTCAGCTGACGTAACGCACGATGCTCTCGGCGACACAGGCGGGCTTGGCCGCACCGTCGATCTCGATGACCGTCGTCAGCGTCGCCTGCACGGTGCCCTGCCCGACATCCTGGGTGTCGGCGAGCGTCGTGGTGCCACGCACCTTGGATCCCACCGGCACCGGCGACGGGAAACGCACCTTGTTGAGCCCGTAGTTGATGCCGAGCTTGACGCCGTTGACGGCGAAGATCTGGTGCGTCAGACGGGGCAGCAGGGCCAGCGTCAGGAAGCCGTGGGCGATGGTGGCGCCGAACGGGCCCTGGGCCGCCCGTTCGGGATCGACATGGATCCACTGGTGATCACCGGTGGCGTCGGCGAACAGGTTCACCTCGTCCTGGGTGATGGTGACCCACTCGCTGGAGCCGAGCTCTTCCCCTTTGGCTGCCACCAGTTCGTCGACCGACTCGAAGGTCCGCACAGATGTTTCCTTTCGTTGAGAGAAACCTGATGTCCATCATGGACATCACTCAGTCCTTGGCCGCGATCAGCCCCTCTTGCACGGCTGTTGCGCAGACCGCGCCATCGGCACCGACGAACTGCGCGGTGACGACTCCGCGTCCCCGGGCCGCGGCCGGCGAACGCGATTCGAGCAGATTCCACCGGTCGGCGCGGATCGGCCGATGGAACCACACCGAGGCGTCGGTGGTGCCGCTGCGGTGGGTGCGCTCGCGCATCGAATGGCCGTGAACCACCAGCGCCGGGTCGATCATGTACACGTCGGTGACGAACAGGGCTACGCAGGTATGCAGCAACGGGTCGGCGGGAATGGGAACTGTTGCCCGCCAATACAATCTGCGCAGAAAATCCTCGCCCTCCCCGGAATCGGCGATTCGGATGTCGAGTTCGTCGAGCGGCAGACCGGGCGCGGGACCCGCCGGGCCGGTCGGCGGCAGCGTCTCCGGATCATCAGGCAGCCCGTCGCGGTGTCCGTGCTCGGGGCCGGGCAGCGGCGTGGCGAACGACACCGCCGCCGAGGTGATGAAGCGACCGCCCTGCCGGGACAGGACCCGTCGGGACATCGCGGTGCGCCCGTCGTAGAGCCGCTCCACCTCGTAATCGACTGCGGCACCGGAGTCCCCACCACGCAGGAACTGCAGGTGCAGGCTCGTCGGGAGTACGTCCCCACCGACGGTGCGACCCGCGGCCGCCATGGACTGGGCCACGAACTGGCCGCCGAACGCCCGCTTGCCCTCAGGTCCGTGACCCGGGGCCTGCCAGCGATCATGTTCTGCTGCATGCAGTTCCAGCAGATCCAGCAGCGCGCTCACCGGACGGTGCCTGCGTCGCTGAGCCGCTGCACCTCAGCCGGTGGTACCCCCAACTCGGCCAGGACAGCGCCGGTGTCGTCGCCGAGCGCCGGTGCGGGCACCGCTGCAGTTCGACGGCCATCGATCGACAGGGGCAGCCCCGGTGCCAGGTACTCGCCGATACGGGGTTGCTGCAGCAGGCTGAACAACGGGTTCGCGGTGACACGGGGATCGACGGCGACCTCGGCAAACGTGCGGTAGCGCTCCCAGAGAATCGAGGTACCCGCCAGCGCGGCGCCCACCTCCTCGCCGGAGTGCTCACGGAACCACCCGGCGAACAGCCCGCTGAGTGCCTCGCGGTGCCTGTACCGATCACCCTCGTCGGCGAAATCAGCGTCGAGTGCATCTGCAAGCGCGGCAACGGCTTTGGTGGTTCCGGTCAACTCCGCGAGATCGCGGATGTGCCGTGGGGTCAGCGCTACCAGCATGAACGACGCGCCGTCGGCGCTGGTGAAGTTCGCCCCGTACTGTCCGTAGATCGAGTTGCCGAGCCGTTGCCGCTGGGTTCCGTTGAGCATCGGTTCGGACAGAAATCCCAGATTGCCCGCGGTGGCCAGCGCGACATCTTCCAGCGGTAGCCTGATCCGGCTGCCCTCACCGGTGGCGTCCCGGTGGCGCAGTGCGGACGTGATACCAAGGGCCGCATACAGTCCGCACGTCACATCCCAGGCTGGTAGCACGTGATTGATCGGCCCCTCCGCCGTGGCCGGTCCGGTGACCAACGGAAAACCGACGCCGGCGTTGACGGTGTAATCCACCGCGGTGCCACCGTCGGCGCGGCCGGACACCTCGAGGTGGATCAGGTCCGGGCGCTGCGCGGACAACTGCTCATAGGAATGCCATTGCCGCCCCGCCACATTGGTGATGAGGATGCCGGCTTCGACGACCAGTCGCTGCACCAGCTGCTGACCTTCTGGCGAGCGGAAGTCCACCGCGACAGAGCGTTTGCCCTTGTTGAGCCCCGCCCAGTAGATACTGTCGCCGCTGTCGGTCAGCGGCCACCTCTTGTAGTCGGCCGCACCGCCCACCGGATCCACCCGAATCACCTCGGCACCCAGCTGCGCCAGGGTCATCCCCGCCAGCGGGACGGCCACGAAGCTCGAGATCTCGACCACCCGCACTCCGGCCAGCGGCTTGGTCGCGTCGCGGTTTACAGTCATGGCCTCTCCTGTCACGGCGTCGTGCTCCTGCCGGTAGTCAACCAGCTGCCCTGGCGCAGCGGGACGCTGACCTATCCTTCCAACAGGGATGTCGGCTGGGCAGTGGACAGGAGCAGCGGTGCGGACTCGGGTCGCAGCAGCGGTGGAACGGGCCCTCGACACACGTCAGCGAGGGGCCACCGAGGAGGTGGAGAAGATCCTGGCTGCCGCCGTCCGCGTCCTCGAACGCACCGCGCCCGCACCACCGCGGGTCAGCGATATCGTCGCCGCGGCAGGCACCTCCAATGCCGCGTTCTACCGATTCTTCGCAGGCAAGGACGACCTCATCCTCGCCGTCATGGAGCGCGGCGTCGGCATGACCGCCGACTATCTCCGGCAGCAGATGGCGCGGCACGAGGAACCCGCGGACAAGATCGCCTCCTGGGTCCGGGGGGCACTCGCGCAGGTGGGCGAGCCGCGCCGGACCGCACGAAGCCGCGCAGTCCTCGGGCAGTTCGCGGCAACCCCCGACGGTCAGATCACCGCACCCATGCGTGACCTGCTGCTCGAGCCGCTGCGGGCGTTGGGCGCCGCGGATCCCGGACGGGACGCCGACGCCGTGTTCACCACCGTCGCCGGTGCGATCCGCCGCCACACCGCCTCGGCGACCCAGCCCGACGGGACCGAAGTCGACCATCTGGTCCGGTTCTGTCTGATGGCCGTGCGCCGGGACTGACAGGAGCGCACCCTGGTGCGGAGAATTGTGTTCTGGTATCGGTAGATGCGCGTTCTACGTGAGGGCGCGCAACCGCCAGGAGGCGACCCGTGCCCACCGTGCTCAACCCTGCCGACTTCTTCCACACCGGGATCGTGGTCGACGATCTGGACGCCGCGGCGAAAGACCTGACCGCGATCGGCGGCTACCGCTGGACCACCCCGATGACCAACATCGTCGCGGTCCGGATCGGTTCCGAGGTGCACAACGTGACGTTCCGGATGAGCTATTCGGTGCAGGCCCCGCACCTGGAGTTGGTGCAGGCCATCCCTGGCACATTGTGGACGCCTGCCCCGGCGACAGCAGCCCACCATCTCGGGTACTTCGTCGACGACGTGCCCACGGCATCGCGAAAACTGAGCGCAGCCGGATTCGCCTTCGAGGCCGGAACCGACGTGTTCGCCTACCACAACAACCCTCTCGGCGTCCGGATCGAAATCGTGCAGCGCGGGCTGTTCGGCGACTGGCAGGCGTTCCTGGAAGCGACGAGCGCGCCCTGATGGCGATCGCTCCGGCACAGTTGCGCCTCGACGGCCGCGTCGCCGTGGTCACCGGCGGCGGCGCAGGTATCGGGCGCGGGATCGCGGCCGGCTTGGCGGCGTTCGGAGCATCCGTGGCGATCTGGGAACGCGACGAGGCCGCCTGCGCCGCCACCGCCGAATCGCTGTCGGTGTCGGGTGTGGTGGCCGACGTCCGCGACAGCGCCCAGGTCGACGCGGCGTTGGCACAGACCATCGCCGAACTCGGGACGCCCAGTGTGTTGGTGAACAACGCCGGGGGGACGTTCTTTTCGCCGTTGTTGGAGACCAGCGAGAACGGCTGGGACGCGTTGTACCGGGCGAATCTGCGTCACGTGCTGCTGTGTACCCAGCGGGTCGGTCGCGCGATGGTCGCGGCCCGGTTGCCTGGCAGCATCGTCAACGTCACGTCCATCGAAGGTGCCAGGGCCGCACCGGGTTACGCCGCCTATGCCGCCGCCAAAGCCGGCGTCATCAATTACACCCGGACCGCGGCGCTGGAACTGGCCGCGCACCGCATCCGGGTCAATGCGCTGGCACCGGACATCACCTTGACCGAAGGGCTGGCCGCCCTGGCCGGCGGTGCCGACGCCGGCGCACGATTCCAGCAGATCGTCCCGCTGGGGCGGCCCGGCCATGTCGACGACCTGGCCGGGGCAGCGGTCTTCCTGGCCTCCGACCTCGCCGGCTACATCACGGGGCAGACGCTGCACGTCGACGGCGGCACCCAGGCGGCCGGTGGCTGGTACCACCCGCCCGGTAGTGCCGACTACGTCTACGGACCCCACTAGCGGGTACCCCGTTGCCATGGCAAACCCGACAGACCCCAAGAACGACTCCGAAGAAGACGTCAAGGACGACGACCACGTGGCAGGGTCGCGCGCGGGCGGAAACGACAACGACGAAGAAGGTTCGTACGTGGGCCGGACGGGTTCCGACGACGACATGGACGCGGGCGAGACCGGTGCCGAGGCCCGCGCCCAGGCCACCTAGCGCACCATTGCAGCATGCGTTTGCTGCTGATCGCCGACACCCACGTGCCCAAACGTGCCCGGGACCTGCCCGCCCGGGTATGGGATGAGATCGCCGACGCCGATGTCGTCATCCATGCCGGCGACTGGGTGGACATCGGGTTGCTCGACGCGCTCGAGGCGCGGGCGGCCCGGTTGATCGCATGCTGGGGCAACAACGACGGCCCGGAGTTCCGTGCCCGGATACCCGAACGCGCCGACGCGACGTTGTCGGGCGTGCGGTTCACCGTCGTGCACGAAACCGGCGGCACACCGGGTCGCGAGGCGCGGATGGCGCGCGCCTATCCCGACACCGACGTGCTGGTGTTCGGTCACAGCCACATCCCCTGGGACACCACCACGACGACGGGCTTGCGGCTGCTGAACCCCGGTTCGCCGACCGATCGGCGCCGGCAACCGTTCTGCACCTACATGACAGCGACGGCCGCTGACGGTGCGCTCACCGAGGTCGAACTGCACCGACTCCCACCGCGTGCGTAGATACCTCTGATACAGAGGTATCTTGGTGGGGTGGAGTCACGTGCGGAGCTCATCAGCCGGCTGTTCGGCACCGTCGGCCGGTTCCGCCGGCAGGTGCGGCGCTCCGCCGGCCGCAGTTTCGACGACTCGTGGCGACCCACCGGTCTCACCGAATCTCAAGCCGAGCTGCTCCGCCTGGTCGGGCGTCAGCCCGGTATCTCGGTCAGTCGAGCGGCCGGTGAGCTCGGCCTGGCCGCCAACAGCACCTCCACGCTGGTATCGAAACTGGCCGCCGACGGGCTGGTGGTCCGGGAGGCCGACCCGGCCGACCGGCGCGTGGGCCGGCTGCGCCTGACCGAGCCCGCGCAACAGATCGCCGACGCCTCCCGCGCCGCCCGGCGCGCGGCACTGACCGAGGTCATCGACGACCTCGATGATCACGAAATCGAATCACTGACAGCAGGATTAGAGGTTCTCGCAAAGATGACCCACATGCTCGGCGAGCGTGCCGAATGACACCGCACGCCATCGACTGCCGCCACCTCACGCACCGCTACGGCGATTTCACCGCCGTCGACGATCTCACTCTGCAGGTGCACGCAGGCGAGACGCTGGGCCTGCTGGGCCCCAACGGCGCAGGCAAGACCACCGCCGTCAAGGTGCTCACCACCCTGACCCCCGTCCAGCAGGGTGAGGTGTTGATCTTCGGACTGGACGCCCGACGCGACACCATGGACATCCGCTACAACATCGGCTATGTCCCACAACAACTTTCCATCGAATCGGCGTTGACCGGGCGACAGAACGTCGAATGGTTCGCGCGGCTCTACGACGTGCCGCGGCGCCAGCGCAGCACCCGGGTCGACGAAGCCCTCGAAGCGATGAACCTGCTGGACGTGGCGGGCAATCTCGCAGGCACCTATTCCGGGGGCATGGTCCGACGCCTGGAACTGGCTCAGGCCCTGGTGAATCGGCCCTCGCTGCTGATCCTCGACGAACCCACCGTGGGTCTGGATCCCATCGCCAGGGACGGGGTGTGGTCGCAGGTGCAGCGGATGCAGGACGAGTTCGGGATGACGGTGCTGCTGACCACTCATTACATGGAAGAGGCCGACGTCTTGTGCGACCGGGTGGCGCTGCTGCACCACGGCACGCTGCAGGCGGTCGGCTCACCGGACGAACTCAAGAAGAAGGTCTCTCAGGACGCCAGCCTCGAGGACGTCTTCCGGCACTACGCCGGCTCCGACCTCGAAGAGGCGGCACCGCAGGGCCTGAAGGAAATCCGTTCCAGCAGAAGGACAGCACGCCGTGGCAGCTGAACCCACCTCCCCCGTCACGACACCGGTGCTGATCCGTGCCCCGCGCGGCTGGCGGCGACTGCGCGGAATGGTCCAACGCATGGGCACTTTCGCACTCGTCGAATTGCAGAAGCTGCGCCACGATCGCACCGAGCTCGTCACCCGGATGGTCCAGCCCGCGCTGTGGTTGCTGATCTTCGGCCAGACCTTCAGCACACTGAAGGTGATCGATACCGGCGACGTGTCCTATCTGGCGTTCCTGGCGCCGGGCATCATCGCGCAGTCGGCGCTGTTCATCTCGATCTTCTACGGCATCCAGATCGTGTGGGACCGCGACGCAGGCATCCTGGCGAAACTGATGGTCACCCCCGCACCGGCGTCAGCGTTGGTGGCGGGCAAGTCATTCGCGGCCGGTATCCGCTCGGTGGCGCAGGTGGTCGGGGTGTTGGTGATCGCCTACCTGATGGGGGTGAGCCTGACGTGGAATCCGCTGCGAATCCTGGCCGCGATGGGCGTGGTGGTGCTGGGCGCGGTGTTCTTCTCGTGCCTGTCGATGTCGCTCGCCGGGCTGGTGCGCAACCGCGACCGGTTGATGGGCATCGGGCAGGCCATCACCATGCCGCTGTTCTTCGCATCCAATGCCCTCTACCCCGTCGACATCATGCCGCAGTGGTTGCGCTGGCTGTCGGCGATCAATCCGCTGAGCTATGAGGTGAATGCGTTGCGCGGCCTGCTGATCGGCACGCCGTCGAACATGGCACTCGACCTCGGCGTGCTGGTGGCCGCCGCGATGGCCGGCATCGTGGTGGCCTCGGCCCTGCTGCGGCGGCTGGTGCGCTGACTGGTCAGGGCAGTGTCTGATAGCCCTTGAGGAACGTCGACGGGGTGCAGCCGAAGCGGCGGCGAAACGCCCGGGTGAAGGTGCCGAGGTCCGAGAACCCGCTGAGCGCCCCGGCCCGGGTGATCGACTCACCATCGTCGAGCAGTCGACGTGCATGCATCAGCCGTTGGTCTCGGATGAACCGTGCCGGCGATGAGCCCACGTCAGCGAAGAGGCCCTGCAGTAGCCGCAAGGAGATGTGATGGGTCTTCGCCACGGTCGTCGGGTCGAGCGCCGGGTCGAGCGCATTCTCGGTGATGAACAAACGGATACGGTCGATCAGCTGCTCGCGGCTCGGCGCGAGCAGCATCGGCCCGGGAGCCGCGTCGCGGATCGCGTCCCATTGTTCGCCGTGGCGCAGCTGCTCGCGCTGCCGCTCATCGGTGATGTCCCGGAACGCCACAACCATGCCACTGCCGGACTGCATTTCGATGGGGGCACACGACCACGCGATGGGGAACATGCTGCCGTCGCGACGGATGAACCACTCGTCGGAGTCAGATGTGAAGGGCATCGGTGTGCCGTTGCGCAGCACCAGACACGCGTCACGCTCGTAGTCGGACCCGTCGGCGTGCCGATGATGCACGGTCTCGTGGCTGGGCAACCCGAGCAGCTGCCGCGGATCGGACCAGCCGACCTCCACTGCGGCCGCGGTGTTCGCGAAGGCGATGTCACCGTCGCCGCGCACCACCCACACCGGGCTCGGCAGGCGCTCGAGCACCTGCGCGGCGAACTCATCAAACGACGGCATGTCAGATCTTCCTCATCACGGCAGAGCCCACGGAAGCCTGCGACTCCAGACTGGACATCGGAGGTTTCCGAACCGTTCCGCCGGTGTTGTGCCTGTGTAACTCCCGGCACGTGTGCGCGAATCGCCGGTTGCCGTGCGCACATCGACTGGCGGTGCCCGGCTGCCACCCCGTTGAATTCGTTCAGTCGAGGCACCACACCGCACCAGGATTGAGGACACCAACCCAGATGGCCGGATCAACGCACTACATCAAGATCGACAAGACCAAGACGCTGGCCGAGGAACCCCTCACCGGACACAATCGCTGGCACGAAGACATCCCGCCGATCATCACGATCGACCCGGGCGACACCGTGGTGATGGATGCCCGCGACGCCTGGGACTCCCAGTTCAACTCCGACACCACCAATGAGGACGTCGGCCGGGCCACCACCGATCTCGTCCACCCCCATACCGGGCCGGTGTATGTCCGTGACGCCGAACCCGGCGACCTCCTCGAGGTACGGATCGGCGAAACCAAGTGTGCACGTTGGGGTTACACCGTTCAGGTGCCGGGTTTCGGGTTCCTCCGGGACAAGTACCGGGCGCCCCACATCACGAAATGGGACATCGCGGACAACTGGGCCACCAGCGAACAGATCCCCGGGATCCGGATCCCCGGCGCCCCGTTCATGGGCTCCATGGGCGTGGCCCCGTCCGCGTCACTGCGCGAAACCTACCTGCGGCGGGAAGCGGATCTGCTGTCGCGCGGCGGAGCGGTCAACGGACCGCAGCCGCGTGGAGCCGTCCCCTCCGACCCGGCGATCGCCAACGAAGCGCTGCGCACCATTCCGCCGCGGGAGATCGCAGGCAACATCGACGTCAAGCAGCTCACCGCCGGCACCACGATGCTCATTCCCGTCGCCACCGAAGGCGCGTTGTTCTCGGTCGCGGACGCACATTTCGCCCAGGGCGACGGCGAGGTGTGCGGTACCGCGATCGAAGTGGCGGCCACGTTCACCGCCGAACTGCACCTTCGCAAGGGCGAGGCCAAACGCCGCGGCATTCAAGGCCTGCAGTTCTTCCGCGACGGCTTCATCATGGAGCCGGAGTGGCAGGCACCCAAGCGGTTCTACGCGACCACGGGACTGCCCATCCGCGCCGACGGCACCAACGAGTCCGAGGACACCAGCCTCGCCGCCGCGAACGCGCTGCACCAGATGATCGCCTACCTGGGTGATGAGTGGGGCTACGACGAGCAGCAGGCCTACACCATCTGTTCGGTGGCCGTGGACCTCAAGATCTCCGAGATGGTGGACGTGCCCAACTTCATCGTCACCGCGGTACTCCCGCTCGACATCTTCATCTGATATGTCCCTGTCACCTGTGACGCTCGGCATGGTCGGGCTGGCTTTTGCACTGTGGGGCAACGCGTTGGCCAACTTCGGCGTCGACGCGAAACCGCGTGACGCCGGGCCGGATCCGTCGAAGACGGTGGCAGCGGCGGCGAGCCTCATCGGCGCGGTCACGCTGCTGTTCACCTCGGTCTTCTTGATCATCGCCGCCCCGCTGGGCACCGAACCACCGGCCGTCCAACTGCAACTGCTGTTCTCGGCCATCACCGGCATGTACGGACTGCAGTTCCTCGCCACCACCGTCGTCCAGTTCAAGGGCTATGACCCGCGGCCGCTCGGCAACTTCGCCCTACTGACCGTGCCGATCCAGCTCGTCGAGATGGTGTTGCTCGCGAAATTCGCTACGGCAGCGGGGATGTCGATCACCCACATCGTGCTCCAGGAGGCCACGCTCGGCGCATTCGCCTTGGCCGGGCTGGCGATCTGGGCCGGCACTCACGGCTGGATCAACGGCAAGGTCGTGGGTTCGACGATCATGGCCGCGTTCGTCGGGACGCTGTACTTCATGTTCTTCGCCGGCGGGCTGATAGCAGCGCCTGCATGAAGCTCAGCGCGAAACCGGCCATCGTTCTGGTCCATGGCTTTTGGGGCGGGCCTGCGCACTGGGCGCAGGTGGTGCTCGAGTTGAACAGGCGTGGCTATACGTCGTTGCACGCCGTGGACAACCCGCTGACGTCGCTGACCGACGATGCCCAACGCACCCGGAAAATGCTCGCCCAGATCGACGGGCCGGTGGTGCTGGTCGGACACTCCTACGGCGGTGCGGTGATCACCGAAGCGGGTGACCTCCCGAATGTCACCGCCTTGGTCTACCTCGCCGCGTTCGCCCCTGCTGCCGGTGAGAGTCTCGCCCAGATCAATCAGGAGCTCGCCGCACCGGCAGGCGAGAACATCGTCGCGGATTCCGACGGTTATCTGTGGATCACACCGGACAACTTCAGAGAGAGTTTCTGCCATGACCTGTCGCCCGAGCAGGCACTGGTCATGGCGGTGACACAGAAGGCACCCGTGGGAGAGACGTTCGGAGACGTGGTCACCGCAACCGCGTGGAAGTCGAAACCCGTGTGGTATCAAGTGTCCACAGCCGATCGCATGATCCATCCCGACAACCAGCGCCGCATGGCCGCACGCATGCGTCCCCGCCGAACCGTCGAGCTCGAGGCCAGCCATGCGTCGCCGGCCTCTCAGCCGGTGGCCATCGCCGACCTCATCGAGGACGCGGCCCGCGCGTAACCACAGCGGTAGCAGCGAATTCCACCCGCCTGCCCACGCCGCCGTCGTCCCCGGGCTCGCCCGGCTGGGTCCACTGCAGCCGGGCGGCACCGGACATCTGCACGGTGGCTCCGGTGGTGAAGTCGGTGAACAGCAGCGCGGCCTCGTCGTCGACCGCGAGGTTGCCGAAACTGTTGAACATGTTGTTGCCCGCGAAATCCGGCCACCACACCTGGGTAGGCGAGGCCACCCGGACAAAACCGGCCGGACCGCCGCGATGGGAGGCGTCGTTACCCCGGGTGGGATGGGTGGTGCCGAGGAAGAACGTGTCGGCGCCGGCAACCAGGGCCTGGGCAGCCTGCGTCAGGACCGTCCCGCGCTCGAAACCGGTGGCGTCGGCAGGCGCGAGCACCGACGGCTCGAGTCGGTGGGGGTGGATGTATTGCGGGCAGTTGCCGTAGGCCTGGTCGACGTCGACCACCAGGGCCTCGTCATCCGCCTCGGCGAGGATGCCGTTGATCCGTATTCTGCGCCGGGCGTTGAGGTCGATGGCGATCAGACCGACCTGCTGACCCACCGGCATGTCGCGCAAGGGATCGCCTGCGCGCGGCCGCGCCGCGATCCGCAGCACAGCATCGTGGCCCCGGAGGAATCCCGCCGCCGCAGCCAACGGCGAGGTCCACAGCACACCGCCGCGGTCGCGTGCGGTGAGTGCGGCGAAGGTCTGCCGGGACAGAAACGTGTCGGCACCGCCGGAGAGGTCGGCCGGGTCGAGCATCCCCTGTAGCCGCCTGGCCTGTAGTTGCACGCCCGCTGCGCGCTGAACCGCGAGCTCACCTTCGTGGAACCCCATCTCGGATCCTTCCGCCACGCTGCAAACAGCCAGTACAACAACGGCGGCCACCGATACCTTCCCGCGGATCGGTGGCCGCGGTCGGGAAAGGAGCGCAGCAAACCACGGCGCACGTCAGACTGTTGCGGTGACTCGCGAGATTCCGCCGCCCCGTCCCCCGGAGCTCCCACCACCGCTTCCTGCCTCCTTCGGCTACACCCTCAAGCGGTTCTTCCTCGGCAAGCCACTGGTGACCGATCAGCTCAAGGACGAGAAGCTGTCCAATCGTGTTGCCCTCGGCGTGCTTTCGCCGGACGCCATCTCGTCGAGCGCCTACGGCACCGAGGTCATCCTGATCGAGCTGCTGCCGTACGCGGCCCTGGCGGCCTTCACGCTGCTCCTGCCGATCACCGCGGCGATCCTGTGCATCCTGGTGCTGGTCGCGGCCTCCTACTGCCAGGTGGTGATGACCTACACCAAAGCCGGTGGGTCGTATGTGGTGGCGCGGGACAACTTCGGTCCGCGGGTCGCGCAGGTCGCCGCCGCCGCGCTGATGATCGATTACGTGGTCACCGTCGCGGTGCAGGCCGCTGCGGGCACGGTCGCGGTGGTGTCGGCCCTGCGGATGCTCGGTCCCTACAGCCTGGAGATCACCGTCGGCGTCGTGGTCGCGATGTGTTTCGTGAACCTGCGCGGCCTCAAGGAGGCCGGCCGGCCGTTTGCGGTCCCCACCTACTTCTTCATCGTGATGATGACCGTGATGATCGTGACGGGCGTGGTACGCCACCTGATCTGGGGGCTTCCGCAATACGATCCGGCCGCTCTGGCGGGCGCGGTGGCGGTGGAGCACGCCGACGGTCTCATCATGGGTGCCACGCTGCTGGTGATCCTGCGCGCCTTTGCCAACGGCGGCGCGTCGCTGACCGGTGTCGAGGCGATCTCCAACACGGTGGGCGCCTTTCGCGAACCCGCAGGCCGCAACGCCCGCAAGGTCATCATCGTGATGGCGACAGTGCTGGCGTTCCTGCTCGCGGGAGTGGCCTATCTGGCCTACGCCACTCACGCCACCCCCTACACCGCGGGCTATCCGTCGGTGCTCTCCGAGATCGCACGAGCCGTCTTCGGGTCCGGTCCGATAGGCCACATCCTCTACGCGTTGGTCCAGATCGCCACCGCAGCCATCCTTTTCACCGGCGCCAACACCAGCTTCAACGGGTTCCCCGCGCTGGCCAACTTCGTCTCCGAGGACCGGTTCCTGCCCCGTCAGCTCGCGAAGAGAGGACACCGGCTGGTGTTCTCGAACGGCATCATCCTGCTCACCGTGCTGTCCGTGGCTCTGCTGATCGGTACCGGCGGGTCGGTCAGCGCGCTGGTGCCGTTCTACGCCATCGGCGTCTTCACCGGATTCTCGTTGGCCGGGTACGGCATGGCCAAACACCACCACCGAGAACGCGGTGACGGGTGGCAGCGCAAGTTCGCGATCTGCCTGTCCGCCGGCGTGGTCTCGACGATCGTGGTGTTGATCTTCGCCATCGCGAAGTTCACCGAAGGTGCCTGGCTGGTCGTGGTGATCTTCCCCGTTCTGGTGTTCGCGCTGATGCGCCTCAACCGGGAGTACCGCGCCGAAGCGGCGATCCTGGAGTCCATCCGGGGCGGCGGAAGCCTCGACGACTACGACCGTCTCCGGGTGTTCGTCCTGGTGGCTTCTCTGGACCTGGCGTCGCTGGAAGGGCTGCGCTACGGCCGTAGCCTCGAGGCCGACGAGTTCACCGCGGTGCATTTCAACATCGACGACGCGCATGCCGACCTGCTGGTCAAGCGCTGGGCTCACTACGGCCTGCAGACCCCGCTGCGCATCGTCGATTGCCCCGATCGCCGATTGATCAGGGCTGCACAGGAATTGGTCACCACCGCCGCGGCCGAAGAACCCGGCACCAGTGTCACCCTGCTGCTGCCGCGGCGCAGTTACGCGCCGCTGATCGGGTTCTTTCTGCACGACCGCACGGCAGACCGGATCGCCAGAGCCGTCAACAGATTGCCCTACGCCGTTGCCACCATCGTGCCCTACGACGTGCGCTCGCGGATTCGGCAGACCTTCCCGGATCGGTTCGAGGAACGCATCACCCGCGAGCTGGAGAAGGTGCAGTCGCGGCTCGACGGTGGCGATGTCCGCGAGCAGCCGACCTCGCCGCAGCGGGTACTCGCCGTCGACAACCTGGTGGGCGGTTTGCGCGCCACCGTGGAAGGGCGAGTGGTCCGGATCGACGACAAGACCCGCGACGACGCACCGCTGCGGATCGTCATCATCGAAGACGACAGCGGGCAGCTCAACGTGTTGTTCAACGACGGCCGCGGCGGCGACATCACACCGGGCCAGCAGCTCCGCCTGACCGGTAAAGCCCATCAGACCGGGACACGGCCGATCTTCCTGGAGGATCCGGTGGTCGAGGTGCTGGAGCCTGACTGAGCTGCTCACCTCGTCACGAGTGTGGAGTTGACCCACGTCCCACGTCGAAAAGTGTGGATCAAGTCCACACTCGCGAAACGCAGTTGCGCCCAGCCTTGACAGATCGTTGGGTTTTCCTAACACTTGATTAGGTGAGTCCGGTCAGAAGAGGGAACGCACTCCCCATCCACAACCGCATCGCCGTGTTACGCGCAGAGCGGCGGATGAGCCGGGCCGACCTGGCCGACCGCATCGAGGTGAACCCGCAGACCATCGGCGCGCTGGAACGGGGCGATCACTACCCCAGCCTCGACCTGGCCTTCCGCATCTGCGAGGTGTTCGACCTGCCCGTCGAGGCGGTGTTCTCCCGCACCGAATTCACCCCGCTGTCCGCGGCGCTGTACCGACCGACCACCACTCAAGGAGGCGATCCCCATGACTGAGACGAACTCAGCCGCGACCACCCCGCTCAATCTGATCGATCGCTATCAGGATTACCGCACCCGCCGATTCCTCAAGCACGAACGGAAGTGGTCGACGACCTTGCCGGGATGGCGCACCCGCAGTCGTCGCCGAGCTCTGGTCCGCGCGCTCGCCGCCACGTTTGTGTTCATGTTCGGGGTCAGTGTGTTGTGCGCGTTCGGCGTTCGGTGGGCTCCACTGCTCTGGTTGCCGGCGTGCGCATTGTTCTTCCCGCTGTGGATCGCGCTGCAGGTCGTCTCCGGACGCCAGGGTGACGCGCCGCAGGCCGCGCTGGACGAATTCGAGATCGCCCAACGCAACTCCGCGCGGTCGATCGGCCTGAGCATCACCCAGAACCTGATGATGATTCCGGTGTTCTACCTGATCTTCGGTGCGGTGATCACCCGCGGCGCTGACGCGGGCATGGCCTATGCCGGCGGCCTGATGGCGCTGACGGTCCTGCTGATCGGCGGCTGCTCGCCGGCGATGATCCTGGGCTGGATCCGGCCCGATCCCGACCCCGAGGATCAGCAGGCATAACTGGCAGAATGCTCCGGTGAGCGAACTCGAGCCAGAGCAGCGGAAACGACGCCCTCCCGCGCATGGTCTGCAGATCATGTCCGGCCGCGACCCCGATGAGGAAGGCCGCGCGGCGACCCCGCTGGAACTGCTGTTCGACCTGACCTTCGTCATCGCCTTCGGCATCTCGGCATCGCAGCTGGCGCACATGCTCGCCGAGGACCACGTCGGTGCCGGGTTGGCGGGCTTCGCCTTCTCGACCTTCGCGGTGTGCTGGGCCTGGATCAACTTCAGCTGGTTCGCCTCGGCCTATGACACCGACGACTGGGTCTACCGGCTCACCACGATGTTGCAGATGGTCGGCGTGATCATTCTGGCCCTCGGCATCCCCCCGCTGTTCACCTCCATCGAACACGGCGAGCACGTCGACAACCGGGTGCTGGTCGCCGGCTATGTGGTGATGCGAATTGCCATGGTGTTCCAGTGGTTACGGGCCGCGCGGCAGGATCCCGAGCGTCGCAAAGCCTGCCTGACCTACGCCGTGTGGATCAGCGTGGCACAGGTCGGCTGGATCGGCGTGCTCCTGGCCGACACCTCGTTGGAGGTGACGTTCGTTCTCGTCGGGCTGATGACGCTGATCGAGATGATCGGACCGCGACTGGGCGAGAAGGTCCGCGGCGGCACCCCGTGGCACACCCACCACATCGTGGAGCGCTACGGCCTGCTGGTGATCATTGCCCTGGGTGAAGGCGTCGTGGGCACCGTGGCCTCCATCGCTGCGGTGGTCAACGAGCAGGGCTGGTCGACGGACGCGATCCTGGTCGCGCTCGCCGGCACGGGTCTGACCTTCGGCATGTGGTGGGTGTACTTCGTCGTTCCCGCGGCCGAGGCGCTCCACGAGCAGCGGGAGCGGTCATTCCTGTTCGGTTACGGTCACATCCTGATCTTCGGCGCCATCGTCGCCACCGGCGCGGGTCTGCACGCCGCGGCGTACTTCATCGAGGACCACTCCAAGCTGGGATCGGTGGAAACCGTGGCGTCGGTGGCGATTCCGGTAGGCATTTATCTGCTCTTGATCTTCGCCCTCTACGCCATGCTGGTACGTGCACTGGATCCGTTTCACCTCGTGCTGGCGATCGTCTCGCTCGGCGTGTTGGTGGGGTCGGTCGGCCTGGCCGCCGCGGGTGTGGACATGGCGGTCTGCCTGCTGGTGGTGATGGCCGCACCGGTGGTCGCAGTGGTCGGCTTCGAGTTCATGGGGCACCGGCACGGCCAAGACGACATCGACCGCATCATCGGCGGCGGCTGAGCCGGTACCCACAAAATGCCCGAACCGGGTCACAGCGTGATGACGATTCGGCCTCCGGACCGAGGCGCAATCGTTGCCAGACCGCGACTGCGGATCCGGGTTTTCAGGACTGGTCCCACCCAAACCACATGGTTCACTTCAGTCACACGAGTAACAGGCTTGTAAGTCACTGAATCATGGAGGAGCGCGTCGTGGAGTTCGTTGAGAAGTTGCGCGGAGCGGCAAAGGCAAACCTGCGCCGGCTGACGGTCGCCGCGGTGGCGGCCGCCGCGCTGCCCGGCCTGATCGGGTTCGCCGGAGGATCGGCGACCGCCGGGGCCTTCTCCCGGCCCGGCCTGCCCGTTGAGTACCTCATGGTCCCGTCACCGTCGATGGGTCGAGATATCAAGATCCAGTTCCAGGGTGGCGGCGCCAAGGCCGTCTACCTGCTCGACGGCCTGCGGGCGCAGGACGACTTCAACGGCTGGGACATCAACACCCCGGCCTTCGAATGGTTGCTCGACTCCGGCCTTTCCACCGTCATGCCCGTCGGCGGCCAGTCCAGCTTCTACACCAACTGGTACTCGCCCTCGCAGGGCAACGGCCAGAACTACACCTACAAGTGGGAGTCGTTCCTCACCGACGAACTCCCGACGTGGCTGGCCGCCAACCGCGGCGTGTCACCGGTCGGCAATGCGGCCGTTGGCCTTTCGATGGCCGGCTCCGCCTCGCTGACACTGGCGATCTGGCATCCGCAGCAGTTCACCTACGCCTCCTCGCTGTCGGGCTTCCTGAACCCGTCCGAGGGCTGGTGGCCGACGCTGATCGGCATGGCGATGAACGACGCCGGTGGCTTCAACGCCAACAGCATGTGGGGCCCGTCGTCTGACCCCGCCTGGAAGCGCAACGACCCGATGGTCAACATCGACCGTCTCGTCGCCAACAACACCCGCCTCTGGATCTACTGCGGCACCGGTACACCGTCGGATCTCGACGCCGCCGGCGGCGTCGGCAACCTGATGGCCGCGCAGTTCCTGGAAGGCTTCACCCTGCGCACCAACCTGGCCTTCCGCGACAAGTACATCACCCAGGGCGGCCGCAACGGCGTGTTCAACTTCCCGGCCAACGGCACGCACAGCTGGGGCTACTGGGGCCAGCAGTTGCAGCAGATGATCCCGGACATGCAGCAGTCACTCAACGGCCCGCAGCCGGCTGCCTGATCCGAATACAAGACAGCGGCCCCTGCTTCGGCGGGGGCCGCTGTGCTGTGTCACCACCTCGAGACGTAACCGTCTGCGACCCCCCGCGGCGTGTCGTCGCACGGGGTTACGTGTCGCGCCGGCACCTATCTGCTGAGGCGCTCCCGCAGACCCGTCGCCCGCACCACCCGTCGCTCCAACGCTGCCCGCACCCCGGCTTCGGTGCCGACCACCCGCACCCTGACCTTGGCCCGAGTCACCGCGGTGTAGAACAACTCGCGGGTCAGCAGCCGGGAATCCTCGGTCGGCAACAGCACCGTCACCTCGTCGGCCTGACTGCCCTGGCTCTTGTGGATGGTCATGGCGTGCATGGTCTCGACTTCGGCCAGCCTGCTGGTCGCGAAGTCCAGAACTCCTGCGGCACTGCCGATCACCGCGCGCAGCACACTCTCACCCGAGGAATCGTCGAGCACCGCCACGCCGGTGTCGCCGTTGTAGAGCCGCAAGCCGTAGTCGTTTCCGGTGATCAGGATCGGCCTGCCGACATACCAGTCCGTCCACAGCGCCTCGCCGGTCTCCTCGGTGAGCCACCGCTCGATCTGCCGGTTCCAGTGCCCCACCCCGTGCAG
>JBEVFK010000171.1:0-11395 GCA_040512325.1 Mycobacterium sp.
CGGACAGCCTCAAGCGCACGTCGCTGCTGGCCGAACTGCGGAAAGCGGCGGTGGTGGGCGACGGGTTGAGCAGCTACTACGACATCGATCAGTGGACCAGGTTCACGGTCGCCGAGGGTAGTGCCACCGTGGCGCGGCGGATGGCCGACGGACTGCACGGCCACATCCAGCTCTCCAGCGTCGTCACCGAGATCTCCGTGCATCCCGAGCGGGTGGACGTCACGTTGGACACCGGTGAGGTGGTCTCGGCCGGGCAGGTGGTGTGCGCGATCCCCGTCGCTCCGCTGCGCCAGATCTCGATCACCGGCCTGAGCCAAGAACGTCTGCAGGCACTCCGGCGGATTCGCAACTCCCTGACCGCGAAAGTGGTGGCCGCGTATGACACGTCGTTCTGGCGTGAGCTGGGTCTGAACGGCTCCAGTTACGGCGACGGGCTGGTGGGATCGACGTGGGTGCAGGGGCCGGGTGTCCTCTCCGCACTGGTGCCACCGGCGCAGTACTCCTTCCACCTCGCGGGGGATCAGTCGGCGCGCGAGCGCGACGTGTTGGTGGCGCTGGAGCGGATGTACGGGCCGCAGGGCGGGCAGCCGTCGGCGCTGTTCACCCGGGAGTGGTCCAACGAGCCGTTCACCCTGGGCTACATGGCGCACTATGCGCCCGGCGATCTGACGGCGATCGGGCCCACCCACGCCCAACCGGAGGGCCGGTTCTTTGTCGCCGGATCGGACTACTGGGTGGCCGGCTACATGGAGGGTGCGGTGCGTACCGGCCGGGCTGCGGCCGGTGCCATCCTTGCCGGGTAGCGCAGATCCGGTGGCCCGCTCGGGCCGGTTCGACCCGAGGCGGCCCCTGGACCGGGAGACGTGGGCGTCGATGCCGGACGGGTTCAGCTTCGTCGCGGTGGGGGACTGCATCATCTCCCGTCCGCTCGCGACCTCTGCCGCCGGCGACCCGGGCCTGGCCCGGGTGATCGAGCTGGTGCGCTCCGCCGACCTGCGCTACGGCAACCTCGAGACCACCATCGTCGACCTGGACACCTTCGACGGCAGTCCATACTCGTGGGACGCGGACTGGACGCTGGCGAGCCACCCCCGGGTGACGCCCGATCTCGCGGGCCTCGGCCTGCAGATCGTCTCCCGCGCCAACAACCACGCCCTGGATTGGGGAATCGAGGGCATGGTCGAGACCTCCCGGCGCCTCGACGAGGCCGGCGTGGTCCATGCCGGAGTCGGCAGACACGCCGGCCTGGCCCGGGCGCCGCGGTATCTGGAACTGCCGCAGGGGCGCGTCGGCCTGGTGTCCTTCGCCTCGACCTACCGGCCGACATCGGAGGCACTGCCGTACTGTGGCGCGGCACCGGGGCGTCCGGGTGTCAGCGCGCTGACGGTCGAGACCACGCATCTGGTGTCACGCGGCCTGTTCACCGCGCTGGAACCCGAAGGCGCAGAACGCATCACCCGGTTCGGCCAGCACTTCGCGGCTGCCGAGAAGCGGGGCATGTGTTACGAACCCGACGAGGACGACCTCGCCGATATCCTCCGCAGCATCCGATTGGCGGCGCAGCATTCCGATTTCGTGATCGCGGCGCTGCACGCCCACCAGGCCGAGAACGAATGGGAGACCGGTGCGCAGATGCTGCGGCCGGCCGCGTTCGTCTCAGATGTCGCACGCGCCGCCATCGATGCCGGCGCGTGCGCTTTCGTCACCACGGGCAACCACAATGTCGGTGGTATCGAATTGCACCAGGGGAGACCCATTTTCACCGGTCTGGGCAACTTCGTCTGGAGTGATGTCCAGGAACCGTTGTCGGCGGAGCTGCACCTCGGCGCCAACCGGCGCTTGCTCGCCGAGGCCTTCGAGCACCCGGGGCGGGCGACGGATGCCGACCTCACTGCGATCGTGAACGCCACCGGCGGCTTCGCCAACGAGTTCACCTTCGAGACCGTGGTGCCGCGTGCGGTGTTCGCGCCGGCCGCGGGTGGCGGCATCCGGCTCAGGGAGCTCCTGGTGTACCCGGTGACACTGCGCTATGGCGAGCGGCTGACCCGCAGCGGGATTCCCGCTCCGGCGCAACCGGAGCAGGCGCGCAAGATCCTGGCCGACGTCGCTTCGATGTCGCCGGGCGTCGACATCGATGTGGTGAACGGCACCTGGGTGCACGGCCGGGTGCGGCTGATCTAGCGCGACGTCCCGCCGAGGTCACTGATACCGTTTCAGCCCTACTGAAGTTCAGGACGGACTGGTCGAGGGAGAACTGCCGCAGGTGCGAGTGACGTGCTGAATTCTCGCGCCGATTCGACGGCCTCCCGGCTGCTGGTCGCGGCATCGATCTTCGGCCTCGCGGCCTGCCTGCGGCCGGCCATCACCGCAGTCGGCCCACTCGTGCCCGACATCAACGCGTCGACCGGGCTCAGTTACGGCAGCCTCGGCCTGCTGGGGTCGCTTCCGCTGATGTTGTTCGCCGCGATCGCCCCGTTCGGGGCCCTCGCCCTGCGCCATGGCGGGCCCGCCGTCGTGGCGCGCTGGGTCGCGTTACTCCTCGTGCTGGGCATCATCGTGCGGTCCGTCGCCGGGGTGCCGGGGCTGTGGCTGGGCACCGTGTTGTTGGCCGGCGCCATCGCCGTCGGCAACGTGCTGGTGCCGGTGCTGGTCCGCCGCGATTACGCCGACCGCGCTGCGCTGGCCTCCGGGGTGAACGCGCTGACGATCAGCAGTTTCGCTGCCCTCGGGTCGGGTCTGGCCATCGTGTTCACCGACTGGACCGGCGACTGGCGGCACACCCTGATGCTGTGGGCGATCCCCCCCGCGGTGATCGCGGTGGTGTGGTTCCTGCGTCGCGACCCCCGCCAGGAATCGTTCATCGGACCGGAGCTCCGCCGCACCAGTGAGCTGAGGCGACCCGTCGCCTGGGCCCTCACCGGATTCATGGGCCTCCAGTCGCTGACGTTCTATCTGATCATCAATTGGATGCCGAGCATCGAGCTCAGCCGCGGTGTCAGCACCGACGACGCGGCCCTGCACCTGCTCCTCTACCAACTCCTCGGCGCCCCCTTCGGACTGCTGATCAGCTGGTGGATGCACCGGACCGGGCGCTACCTGCTGATCACCGTGGTGACCAGCGTGCCCATGCTCATCGGCGCGCTCGGGCTGCTGCTCACCGACGGCAGCGCGCTGTGGTGGCTGCTGATCGCCGCGCCGGGCAGCGCGGGTTCGCTGTCGGTGGCGTTCCTGCTGATCGCCCACCACTCCGTGGATGCCCGCGCCGCGGCAGGGTTGTCGGCGATGGTCAACTCCGGTGGATATCTGCTCGCCGCGGCGGGCCCGGTGGCTGCCGGTCTCACCCACGAATGGACGTCTTCCTGGACGCCGGCCCTGGTCCTGTTGGTGGTGGCGGCAACGTTGCAGGTGGCGGTCGCGGTACCTGCGGTGCGCTCTAGCGGCCGGTTCTCGGCTTGAGGGTCCAGGCCGGCACCCAGTGCGTGACCGCCTTGCGAAGTGAGCCGTAGGCCACCTCGTAGGTGACCAGCCCCCACCAGTCGCCCTGCTCGCAGATGCCCCAGCAGCTCAGCTTGCCTTCGACGACCTTGTGCATCTGCAGACCGTGCGGGTGGTAGTTGCCGTTGCGGTGGGGCTCGCGCGGAAACAGCACCGTCAGATCGATCAGGACGGGCACCGGCGGCTGCACCACCCGGAACGGATCACGCAGCGGCTGCCCGTTGTACCCGATCGACGGTAGCTTTCCCACTGTTCGATCATACGTTCGAACACGGTCCACGCGAGACGGTCCTGACCTGCCATTTTGGAGAAGTCGCGTGGTCGGGTCCGCTGGTATCGTGGTCGCGTCGGTCCGGGGTGAAGAGGGGGCTTCGCCGTGGCGAGCGATGGAGATGGTGGCGTGCTGGGTGACGGCCACCGGGTGGTTCGCGCGCGACACCGCTGGACGGTGGTCGCGGCGGTTGCGTTGCTCCTCGGTGCAGCGGTCTACCTGCTGGCCGTGCGAACCGGGTTGGGGCAGGCCCTGGAGAACGCCGCCTTACGCGGCGCCGACCAGGTCGACCCAGAGGTGCATCGGGTCGCGCAGGAGCAGTTCCACACCATCACGGTGACCTCGCAAGTGGCCGCGGCGATGATCGTCGGCCTCATCGGGCTGCTGCGTCGACAACTGTGGCCGGCGGTTGCGGGCATGGCGGTGATCTTCGGCGGCCAGGCCGTCACCCAGGTGCTGAAATATCACCTGCTGACTCGGCCGGAGTTGGTCGCGGGTCACGGTGGGCACGTCGAGAACACTCTGCCCAGCGGCCATACGACGGCGGCGATGTCGCTGTTGTTCGCAATCTTGATCGTGATGCCGTACCGATTCCGTGGGGTGGCCATGTTCTTCGCGCTCACCTGGGCCGTGGGCATCGGTGCCTACACCGTCATCCTCGGCGCGCACCGGCTGTCGGACACGCTGGCTGCCGACGCGGTGGCCCTGATCGTGGCCTGTGCCGCGTCGTATTTCCTGGCTCGCACCGGTCGAATCCGTGCGGTCGTCTCGCCCGGGGCGGCGCGCTACACCTTGCGCACGGTGTTCGTTGCGGTGGTGGGCTTGGTGGGCGCGGCCAGTGTGGCGCTCGGTCTGATTGCGGCGCTGCACGCGGTGTCAGCCCGCATCAACGACGAGCCCACCCGGTGGTACCTGTTCCTCGGGTCGCAGTGGCTGGCCGCCGCCGGTTCGGTGCTGGCGGCGCTGCTGTTCTGGTGGACCTGGCACCGGCTGGAGACCAAACGCTCCGGAGACCGGGCCGTCAGTCGCTAGGGTCCGTCCCCTGGGCTAGTCGAAGCGGATGTTCTCCCGCAGCGTCCGACCCGGATATCGCGTTCGATAACGACCCCGGCGCTGCAGTTCGGGGATCACCAGGTCCACGAACTCCTCGAAACAGCCGGGCGTGTAGGTGGCCAGCAGCATGAAGCCATCGGCGCCGCCGTCGTCGAGGAACACCTCGAGCTGGTCGGCGACGGCCTCCGGTGTGCCGATCACCTGCGGCATCGAGAACCGGAACGCGTAGGTGTCGGCTGCTTCGCCGACGGTGACCGCCTCACCCGCCCCGCTGGCCACCAGTGCGTCCTTGACGCCCTGAATGCCCGGCACCGGAACGTCGTCGAGCGGGGTGTCGGGGTCGAATGTCGAAAAATCGACACCGAGCTGGCCCGACAGCATCGCCAGCGAAGCCTCGGGTCGCAGCAGGGAGCGTAGATAGTCAGCCTTCTCCCGGGCTTCGCTTTCGGTGGCCCCGATGATCACCTGGGCTCCGTAGTACAGCTTCACCGCATCCGAATCACGCCCGGCTGTGGCCACCCGGCTGCGGATGTCGTCGGAGTAGGCACGCATCGACGCCACCGTCGGCTGGATCGCGAAGATGGCCTCCGCGGTGGCCGACGCGAACTCGCGGCCCTGCTCGCTGGCGCCTGCCTGCCACAGCACCGGCCGACCCTGTGGTGAGGGAGCTACGAAATGCCTTGCCCGGCACTGGAAGTGCTTGCCCTCGAAGACGACCTCCCGGATCTTCTCCGGATCGGCGTAGAGACCGGTCTCTCGATCGGCGACCACGGCGTCGGGCTGCCACGAATCCCAGAGCTGACAGCACAGGTCGACGTATTCGGCGATGCGTTCGTAACGGATGGCGCGGTCAGGCATGTCCTGGCCGTAGGCGGCGAACTCCGATGGCGAATAGGAGCCGACGATGTTCCATGCGATCCGCCCGCCCGACAGATGGTCGAAGGTGGAGAGTCGCCGCGCCATCGAGTACGGGTGCTCGAACGCCGTCGACAAGGTGATGCCGACACCCAGGTGCTCGGTCGCCCCGGTCAGGATCGGCGCCAACGCCGCCGGTTCGTGCGTCGGAGCCTGCACCGCGTACCGCACGGTGGCATCGGAGCTGTCTTCGAACGAGTTGTACGGAGCCAGTTCGTCAGCCAGGAACACGGCATCGAACAGCCCGCGCTCCAGCGTGCGGGCCAGATGCTGCCAGTACGGCGGCGCCGCATAGTCCCAGCCGACCTTGTCGAGAGGGTGGCGCCACATGCCGACGGAGTGACTGCTGACCCCGTGCTGCATGAACGCCAGAAAATGAGCCTGCCGCACAGCCTTTGGTGACGACAAAGGCTCAGTACTCCTGCAGGCTCTCGCGCAGCGTGGTTCCGGGATAACGGGTGCGGTAGCGGCCCCGGCGCTGCAGTTCGGGCACCAGCAGTTCGGTCATGTCGTTGAAGCAGCCCGGGGTGTCGGTGGCCAGCATCATGAACCCGTTGCAGCCGCCCTCGTCGAGATAGTGCTCCATCTGGTCGGCCACGTCTTCGGGTGTCCCGACGGCCACGGGCGCCCCCATCGAGGTGCCGTAGATCTGGGCCGCCTCGCGCACGGTGACCGGGGCGCCGTCCTTGGCCTCCAGAATGGCGTCGAACAATCCCCGGATGCCCTGCACGTCGGCGTCGACGACGTTGTCGTCGAGACCCAGCGTGGAGAAGTCGAATCCGGTGTGGCCGGACAGGATTCCGAGCGCGCTCTCGATCTGGACGTTCTCGACGAACTCCGCATATTTGTCTTCGGCCCGGGACTTGTCGCGGTCGATGATGGTCTGCAGGCCGTAGATGAGTTTGACCGATGCGGGGTCGCGGCCGTGATCGTCGGCGCGGGTGCGAATGTCGTCGGCGTAGGTCCGCATGCTCTTGGGTGTCGGGAAGATGCCGAACACCGATTCGGCGTGCTTGGAGGCGAATTCGCGGCCCTGGTCCGAGGATCCGGCCTGCCACAACACGGGGCGCTTCTGCGGCGAGGGCGCGACGAAGTGGCGGCCCTTCGACTGGAAGAACTCGCCCTGGAAGTCGATCTCACGCACCTTGGCGGGATCGGCGAAGATGCCGCTGTCGCGGTCGTAGACAATGGCGTCGTCGTCCCAGGAATCCCACAGCTGGTAGAGCAGCTGCATGTACTCTTCGACCACCTCGTAGCGCTTGTCGCGCGGGGTGAGGTTCTCCTTGCCCATCGCCTGGAACTCGCTCTTGGAGTACGAGGTGACGATGTTCCAGCCCACCCGGCCGCTGGTGAGGTGATCGAGCGTCGACAACTGCCGGGCCATCATGTACGGCGGCACAAAGGAAGTCGACAACGTGATGCCGATGCCCAGGTTCTTGGTGAACGCACCGACAATGGGCACCACACTGGCCGGCTCGTGCACCGGACACTGGCCGGCGAACTTCACCACCGGATCCGAATTGCCCTTGTAGGTGGTGTACGGCGCCAACTCGTCGGCGATGAACATGGCATCGAACAAGCCGCGCTCCATGATCCGGCCCAGATCGCGCCAGTACTCCGGCCGCGACCAGTGATACCCGACCTTGTCGCGCGGGTGCGCCCACATGGTGGACGCGTGATTCATCACGCCGTGCTGGACGAACCCCAGCAGATGAGCTTTCTTCTTGACGGTGTTGGTCATTCGATGCTCCTGCGGTCGATGAGGAAGGCGGCGATCACGGCGACAGCGGAGCCGATCGCGAGAATCGCTGGGAGATACCAGAACACGGGACTGACACCCAGGAGGGCGATCACCGATGTCGAGGCTAGGACGGCAGCCCCGGCCTTCCAGCTGAAGGAGCCGGCATTGTTGTCTTCGAGTGCGTCGACGTCCAGGTCGGCGTTCGCCCCGTCCGTCTCCCCGGCAGAAGCTCTGGCCAGCACGTCCTTGCGGACCCGGAGGAACGCTTGCACGGCCAGAGCGATGTAGACGACCCCGACGAGGATGCCGACGACGACGGCGATCCAGAACGCGATCATCGGACCGGATCCGGGTCGACGGTCTTGGCCGGCTCAACAACAGGGGAGACCCGCTGCTTGTCGTCGGATGACAACGCGCCCTTGCGGGCTCGCAGCGAGTCGAAGTCGAAGGATTGTTTGGACAACAGGCTGATACCGACGGCAGCCACGAGTGAGATCGCCTCCAAAGTGATGATTCCCGGTAATTCCCCGACGAATTCGCGCACGGGGAACCCGATGGCGATGGCCAGCAGCAGGCTGACCACGAACGCCGTCGAGGTCATACGCCGCCAGAAGATGGCCAGGCCCAGCGGAATGATGAGCGCGGCCTTGATGAAGTAGACGGTGTTGACCAGTTCCACATAGTCGATACCCGAACTCACCACGATGCCGCCGATCACGCCGGCGATGATGATCGAGGCTTTGGTGTAGCGGAACAACGCCTTGGGCGCGATATCGGGCTTGGTCTGCTTCAGGATGTCGACGGCCACCACCGATGACAGGGCGGAGAACGCGCCGTCGATGGTCGAGTAGCAGGCGTTGAGGATGATCAGCACGTACAGCGCCACCAGGATGATCGGCAGGCCGAGGTTGCTCACCACATACGGCCCGACGCCACCGGGGCCGGCGCCGCCCAGATCCTCGACATTGAGATTGAAGGCGAGAGCGACGAGACCGAGCAGGCCCATCGCGATCGGGATCGGGTAGAACCACAACCCCGCCCAGACGAAGGTGCGGCCCATGGTCGCGGGCTTCAAAGCCCACGCCTTCTGCCAGAACGTCTGATCGGCCATCGTCGAGGCCAGCAGGCCCAGTGCCAGCGAGATGCCGAACGCGGCGGCGGCCTGGGTGTCGAACGCGTTGAGGGTGTTGGGTCCGGCCTCGTCGACCGCCTTGAACACCACCTCGGGGCCGCCGACCTTGGCGAGGACATAGAGCACGACCACAGCTGCGGGCACGGTGATCAGCAGGGTGTTGAAGGTGGCCGTGATGGCCGAGGTCCACAGGCCGCCGAAATAGGAGTACACGGTGACGGTGGCCAGTGTGACGATGAGCACCACGGTGGGGTTGAGCCCGAACACCACGCCCGTCACCAACACCACGCCGAACAGGTTGATGAAGATCTCGGCGAGCAGACCGAGCAGCATTGCCACCAGCATGACCGTGGTGGCCGGCTTGTTCTGGAAGCGGGCCCGGATGAACTCGACGATGGTGTAGCCCTCGGGCATCTGCTTACGCAGCTTCAGCGCGAACGGCACCATCACCATGACGGCCAGGCCGTTGGGGACCACGAACCAGATGAGTCCGGAGATGCCGAAGGTGAACGCCTGCGCCGAAGACATCATCACGGCCATGGACCAGGTCCATACCGCAATGACCGAGCCGACGCCGAACCCGAAACCGATGCGGCGGTCCGCGATCACGAAGTCGTGGGTGTTCTTGACCATCGAGCGCACGGTGAAGGCCACGACGAACATGAAGGCGCCCAAGCCCAGCATCAGCGCGTAGCCGATGCCCGGGGAGAGATTGGACGGGTGGAACACGAAGCCTCCTAGGGCACGAGGTCACACGAAGACAGGCAGCAGGGAACCCGACCGGCGATTCACACGGAATCAGCCGGACGTCCTGCTGACTGGTTATGAGGGAGAGCGGCGACATGCTCGGCCGCATCGATGGGGCTGCGACAGTGTCGCGGGAACACAGGCGGAGGGAAAGAATTGAATTCATCGTGAGTGTATGACTCGCGGCGCATCACCGCGATGTCTAGACGCGGGCGCGACCCGTGAACACCGATTTCGAAGCATTGTGGTAAATAATCAGACTTGAGCGGAATAGACTCAACCTTGACGGCGCTGTTGAAGGCGACAAGCATTTATCGGGCCACCTTCTAGGCCCATATACGGAGAAAGGGAGGTGTCGTGGACTCGTTCAACCCGACCACGAAAACTCAGGCGGCGCTGACCTCGGCGTTGCAGGCGGCCACCGCTGCCGGCAACCCGGAGATCCGTCCCGCACATTTGTTGATGGCATTGCTGACGCAGAACGACGGCATCGCCGGCCCACTGCTGGAAGCGGTCGGAGTGGACCCCGCCACCGTGCGCGCCGAGGCCCTGCGCCTCGTCGAGCGGTTGCCCAAGGCCAGCGGCGCCAATTCGACCCCACCGCTGTCGCGCGAATCTCTCGCTGCGGTCACCGCCGCCCAGCAGTTGGCCACCGAGATGGACGACGAGTATGTCTCCACCGAGCATCTGCTCGTCGGTCTGGCCACCGGGGACAGTGACACCGCGAAACTCCTGACCGGGGTGGGGGCATCACCGCAGGCGCTACGCGAGGCATTCACCAAGGTCCGCGGCAGCGCCCGCGTCACCAGCCCCGATCCCGAGGCCACGTACCAGGCGCTGGAAAAGTACTCCACCGACCTGACCGCCGCCGCGAGGGAAGGCAAGCTCGACCCGGTTATCGGGCGCGACAACGAGATTCGTCGCGTGGTGCAGGTGCTGAGCCGCCGCACCAAGAACAACCCGGTGCTCATCGGCGAGCCCGGCGTCGGCAAGACGGCGATCGTCGAAGGCCTGGCCCAGCGCATCATCGCCGGCGACGTCCCGGAAAGCCTGCGCGGCAAGACCGTGGTGTCCCTGGACATGGGCTCGATGGTGGCCGGCGCCAAGTACCGCGGCGAGTTCGAGGAACGCCTCAAAGCCGTCCTCGACGACATCAAGAACTCGGCCGGGCAGGTCATCACGTTCATCGATGAGCTGCACACCATCGTGGGTGCGGGTGCCACGGGTGAATCGGCGATGGACGCGGGCAACATGATCAAGCCGATGCTGGCCCGTGGCGAGCTGCGCATGGTCGGTGCCACCACGCTCGAGGAATACCGCAAGTACATCGAGAAGGACGCCGCCCTGGAGCGGCGCTTCCAGCAGGTGTTGGTCGGCGAGCCCTCGGTCGAGGACACCGTCGGCATCCTGCGCGGTCTGAAAGACCGCTACGAGGTGCACCACGGCGTCCGGATCACCGACTCCGCGCTGGTGGCAGCGGCCACGCTCAGTGATCGCTACATCACCAGCCGGTTCCTGCCGGACAAGGCGATCGACCTGGTCGATGAGGCCGCGTCCCGGTTGCGGATGGAGATCGACTCCCGGCCCGTCGAGGTCGACGAGGTGGAGCGGCTGGTGCGTCGTCTCGAGATAGAGGAGATGGCGCTGGCCAAGGAAACCGATGCGGCGTCGGTCAATCGCCTGGAGAAGCTGCGCGCCGAGCTGGCCGATCACAAGGAGAAGCTGGCCGAGCTCACCACACGCTGGCAGAACGAAAAGGGCGCCATCGACGTGGTGCGCGACTTCAAAGAACAACTCGACACGCTGCGTGGCGAGGCCGACCGGGCCGAGCGCGACGGCGACCTGGCCAAGGCCGCCGAACTGCGGTACGGCCGGATCCCGGAGGTGGAGAAGAAGCTCGACGCGGTGCTGCCGGTCGCCGAGGCCCGCGACAACGTGATGCTCAAGGAAGAAGTGGGCCCCGACGACATCGCTGATGTGGTGGCGGCGTGGACGGGGATTCCGGCAGGCCGCATGCTCGAAGGTGAGACCGCCAAGCGGC
>JBEVFK010000172.1:0-35300 GCA_040512325.1 Mycobacterium sp.
CAGAGGCACCGGCGCACTCATCGTGACATTGACGAAGACCAGCGAACCCCATTGCGCCACCGGGATTTCGACGGTGCGCCTGCCGTCACCGACGAACTCGGCGCGGGCCCGCCCACCGGGGTCGGTGCGACTGTCTAGGACGCCACCGTCCTCGCTGAACGCACAGGCCAGGTGTGGACACCTGACGTTGCGCGTGCTGCCGCAGTGCACCGGTATGGACATACACCCGCCGAAGGGTCTGGCGTTGATCGCGGCCAGCAGGCCGTCCTCGGTACGGCGCACATGTGCGCCGTGGTAGCCGATGGTCGCCGGCAGCACCGCGCCCACCTCGGTGAGCTGCTCGGCGAAACCGACGCAGACCCAGACACCGGTCCAGTCGTCGGAGTCGGCCGAGGAATGACGTCCCGCCGACGCGGGCTGCAGCAGCAGATTCTGCGCTGTCCCGGCGCGGGTCAACGCGGGAGTTCCTCGGGTAGGTGGAAATTCAGCGCCGGCGTCGAGTCGAACCGGCCCCGCGACTGGATCTGCGCGGCGTCCGGTGCGGGTAGCGGCCCGTCCTGGGCGAAGTGGTTGAGCACGTTGGCCGTCAGCGTCGAGATGTTGTTGTCGTAATTGTTGTGCGACAGGCTGCCGCAATACGAGATCGAGCTGAACGCCCACACCCCGCCCCCATTGGGCGTCTCGTGAAACGCCATGTCGGCGCGGATCCGTGGATTCTGGGTACCGGTGTGCCCGGGCGCATTGGTCAAGATCAGCTCGGTGACCGTCAGATAGGCGTCGGTGTGCAGCCCGGCCGACGTCGCCACCAGCAGGGTGTGTGGCGGTGAGCCCAGGGTGGTGTCCACGGTGTCGAGCTCGGCCCCGGCGGCGCCGCCGCCGACCAGCCCGAAATCGCCGAGCCGCTCGTCGTAGCCGATCCCCTCGAACGCCCAGGCCACCCGGGGATCGGCACTGTCGGGGGTGCGCTTGAAGTAGGTGGAGATGTCGAATCCCTGTGCCACCATCGAGGTTCCGCTGACCGCGGCCATATCGCGGCCCAGGAACCGCCACATGCCGCCGAGCTTGCCGTCGCTCTGGTGGTAGTACTCGCCGGGTTGGGCCTGCCAGGGCCTGATCCCGGACTCGCAGCGCCGCAGTTCGGTGACCTCACCGCGGCCGTAGGCCGGGTGAAAAGTCTGTCGCCAGTAGAACCCGTCACCACCCATGTACATCAGGCGTCCGCCCCGCTCCTTGTAGGCGTGGATGGCGTCGAGGTAGTGGCCGTCCTTGTGTTCGGGGTGAGAGCCGGTGATCAGGACGTTGTAGCCCTCGATCCGCTCGAGGCCGTCGTAGCTGATGTCCTCGTCGGTGATCACGTCGAAGTCATAACCCAGTTCGGTGAGCCAGTCGATCAGATGCAGGTCGGCGTTGAACTGCCACGGCGCCTGGGTGAGCCACGAGTCGTACTTGGGCCGGACGTTGAGCACCGGACGCAGGCGCGACGAGAGGTGCACCCCCGAGCCGTCGCTGTGGGTGTCGTATTGCGAGTAGCCGTATTCGCGGTGCACGGACAGAAAGATGTTCTCCGGCGCCATGATCGGCGTGCGGTACAGCAGGGCCTCCACACTGCCGAAATTGCTGGCCTGGTGCTCGTTCGCATAGGCCATGTAGTCGATGGTCGACATGATGACGGCGATCTTGGCCTGCGGTGCACCCAGCGGGGTACGTACCGTGAACGGGAGGTAATCCTCGTCGCCGTCGGCGGTGGTGAGCTTCACCGCATAAACAGCACTGGGTAGGTCGTGGGGCACCGCGAGGGTGAAGTCGACGTCCCAACGGGCGTCGTCGACGTCATCGTCGTGGAAGTGGATGGCGCCGTACTCCCGGTGATCGACGCTCCAGGACATCTGTGCCCCGCTCCAGTTGTGCCCGGTCATGCCGCGGGCCGGCATGCCGACGAGTTCGCCGTCGAGCCGGTACGGACCGCAGTCGACGATCTCGGCTGTCGGGATCTCCAAGCAGAAGTCCCAGGCGGCCACCATGGCCGCGCCGAGTTCGGGTGCCGGCCCGGCACCGCGCCGCTCGTCGAGTCCCGGGGCAGCACCGAGTTTCATGGTCTCGATCTCGAGCCTGGTGAGCACCCGGGAGCTCAGTCGGACCGCGTCGATCTTGCCGTTGTAGTGGTCGGTCATCACCCAACCGTGCGGCTGCAGTGAGGCACTGTCGGGTTCGGTGTGAATCGGATGCGCTGCGAAGGTGAACGGAACTTCGTTGTGGACAACGGGTTTGGCGAAAACACCGTCGACCGGTGCCGGAGCCGGATCGAGCGCATAGCGGATCTGCGGTTCGTGGTACAGGACAGCCCGGCCGGTGGCGGCGTCGAATGTCGCGGCAAGGAAATGCCAGGCCCGGTCCCGGACGGGTTCGGCGGCAGTGACGGTCTGACCGTTGATGCGCAGGCTCACGCGGCCGGTAACGTCGAGGAACAGGCCATAGCCGGTTCCGTCAGCCCATTTGCCTGCGATGAACTGCTCCCCGGGTGACCAGTATCCCTCGACCTTGGTGGGCATGGTCGGCCAGATCCAGCACTGCAGGGTGAAGCTCTCCACCCGCAGCGGGCGCCGATCAGCCACCATGCCGTAGGAGCCCGCGTGAATCGTCTGGGCCCGGCCCGGGTAACTGCCGTTGACCGGCGAATCGATGATCTCTTCCTTGAATCCCGGGCCGGTCGGGTGGGTGTCGCCGTGGATCAGCTTGACCAGCTCAGCGCGGTAGGTGGCCGGCCCGTCGCAGTTGACGAAGAAGTCGACGGTGCCACCCTGCTCCACCGACCACTTACTGCTGTAGCCGGTGAGCCGCAGCATCTCGGGGTACATCGCCGAATCGTCCATGGTGCCCGTCATGCCCAGTTCTCTCCTCGGGCCTTCCATGCCGGCGTGCAGTGCTCGGGCATCCCGTCCTGGGCGGGGTACTGCTCGAGTCGCATGGTGAAGATCTCCGATTGCGCGGCCTGCTCGTCGGTGAACACCCGATCGTCGATGAATCTGGGCGGCACGCCCCGAATTCCGGACAGCCGGGCGATCCGCCATTCCTGCTCCGGCTTGGTGCAGACGATGACGTACTTTCCGCCGAAGGCTCCCGCCGGCTGCATCCGCATCCGGGTCAACACGCGGTCGAGTTGGATATCGGCCTGAATACCGCCGTGCGCGCCGATGGCGGAACCGGGCTGTTCGGTGCGGACCACGGAGAACCCCGGCACCCCCCGAAAATCCTCCACACTCGCCTCGATCGCTTCCAGCATGTGCTGCCGGGTGGCGTCGTCTTCGGGGATCGGGATCATGCCGGCTAACGGTATGGACTCTGCGCGCCCGGCACCATCGGGTAAATGACGGATATTCGGCGCCGGAGGGTCGCCCAGGTGGCCGATCAGAAAATGTCGGGAGAACATCTCGCATTTTCCGCCCGTGCGATGTAAACGACCCTGCCTACCAGCGACGCAGCGGTGTTCTCAGCGTGCGCACAGCATCGATTCACCCTACTATTTACCTAGACAGCGAGCGTTGTCTAACGCAATGAACATCCCGCGATCAATCGCGGTCAAAAGGGGGACACGATGGGTTCAAAGTTTCTCATATTCAAATCCGCGGCGGCAGCGGTTGCCATTACCGCCGCTGCCGTAATGGCACCGGCCGTCGCACAGGCCGATGACGATATCGTCGCACCGGGGTCCGGCATCGCCGGTAACTCGGCACTCGGCTACCTGCTCGACGACTACGACGAGCCGCACGAGCCGATCTTCAACGGCGAAGGCGACTTCCTGCCGAACTTGTTCGAGAACGACTACTGGTGGTTCGGTCCGTCGAACCCGGAGGCACCGCCGGAGCGCACGGCGTGGGTCATCGACGTCTACAGCGTGCTCCCGTCCGGCTTGAAGCCGCTGTGGGGCTGGTTCCTCAACGGTGACATCGACTGGACCGCGTGCGTCGGCGGTGTCGGTGTCAGATGGGGACCGTACGGCTCCCTCACCGGCACGGTCGCCAGCCACTGCTGATTCCCTCGCGACAACAGGAAAGCCCCGGCCGTCGGCCGGGGCTTTCTTGTTGTCCAGGGGTGGAGCTAAGGGGATTCGAACCCCTGACCTCCTCGATGCGAACGAGGCGCGCTACCAACTGCGCCATAGCCCCTTGACCGGAAGCAAAGGCTACCAGTCAGCACGTGCCGGCAGAAAACCGGCTCGTCACTGCCCTGCGGCGCGCGGCAGGTCGTACTCCCGCGAGAACGGTACGTACTCGAGGTGTTCGAATACCGGATCCTCGTCGTCGATCTCCAGCACTGCGGCACCGGGCCGGCGCAACCGTGCCGGAACGACGTTGAGTTCCTCATCGACGGTGTTCTCCACACCGAGTCGTGACCGCGCCACCCGGTTCATCCGACGACGACGCAGCCGCTCCTCGATACGCGTCTGCCGGCGCAGATAGGCCAGATACAGCAGGGTGATGGCGCCGATGGTGGCACAGACGTACCAGACCGTCGGGGACCACAGGAACGACACCGCCGCGGAGACGATCAGCAGCGCCGCCATCGTCAGCAGCATGTTCTTACGGAAGCGGTACTTGCGCGCGCTGACAGCGGCGGCAGTCTTGGACTCGTAGCGGTGGGCGCGGGTGGCAGTCCGGTTCGCGGTGGTGGGCGGGTCGGCTTCGGCTTCCAGCCCGGAGGTGTCGTCGATGTACTCGTAGTCATCGTCGGTGTCGTCTTCGGCCAGCTCATCAGCCTCGGCGGGCACATCCTGTGGCAGTTCGTCAGTGCGGTCCTGGTCAGTTGCGACGGCCGACACGGGCTCCTGGGTACCGAAGTCCAGCGGCAGTTCTTCTTCGACCTGCTCGACCACCGGATCCGCCACCCGGGCAGCGGGGGTCACCTTCGCCACCGGAAGAGCTCCGGAGTCTTCGTCGACGACATCGACGTCGAGGTAGTCGGACTGGACCTCTTCGGCGACGGGGGTCACGACGGCGACGGTGTGGACGCGAGACGGCTTGCCGGTGACCACGACGGGTCCGGTCTCGTCCTCGTCGAAGTCGTCGAGTTCTTCCTCGGGGCGCCATTCGGGATCGTGACGATGGCCGGCGGCGGGCCGGCCCCGCTTGATCAGTCGTGCAGCCCGGCTACCGCTGTTGAGCACGCGGGTGGCCAGGGCGACGTCGCTCGTTCGTTTGACGGTGTCACGCTTGTTGATGAGCATGGGCACCAGCACGAAGAGCCAGAGCACAACGAGAGAGATCCAAAGCAATGACTGGGGGATGCTTGGCATGGTGGCCTGCTCCTTTCCCCTTAAGGCTAGGTCTGCTGACCTGCGCAGCCGCAACGGCGCGCCGAGGTCAATTACACACCTGTAATTCGCTGGATACAAGCACCAACAGCCACATTTGTCACATCAGTAACAGTGGACACGGCAAATCGGTACCGAAACTGCGGTAGCTAGACCCACTGTGCGCGGCCGGACCGCACCAGTGTCGACGCCACCGAGCCATTGAGCTCCTCGATAGTCATCGCCACCAGCAGATGGTCCCGCCAGCCGCCGTCCACGTCGAGGTAGCGCCGCAACAGCCCCTCCTCACGGAAACCCGCCTTGGCGAGCACCTTGCGGCTCGCCGTGTTCTCGGGGCGCACCGTCGCCTCGACGCGGTGCAGCATCACCGGCCCGAAGCAGTGATCCAGCCCCAGCGCCAGCGCACCCGTCGCCACCCCGCCGCCGGTCAACTCACTGTGCACCCAATAGCCGATCCAGGCGGACCGCAGCGCGCCGTGGGTCACGTTCCCGACGGTCAGCTGACCGGCGTACTGCCCGTCGAGTTCGATGATGTAAGGCAGCATCCGCCCGCGCCTGGCCTCGGCCCGCAACCCCGAACACACCGATGGCCACATCGAAATGGCATGGCGCGCATTCCAATCCAATTCAGCCGTGGGTTCCCACGGTTCCAGAAAGTCGCGGTCGGCGATCCGGATCTTGCTCCACTGGGCGGCATCACGCATGCGCACCGGCCGCAGCCGCACCACTCCCGCGCGGACCCGGAGCGGTCCCACCGCCAGCGGCCAACCCGGGTGTAGCGAGCTCGATCGCCAGATGTTCACGGTTCAGCCGCGCTGTGCGAGGAACGCGACGTCGACCGTCTCCCCCGTGCGCAGTTGCTCGACCTCACTGGGGACGAGCACCAGGCAATTGGCCTCAGCCAGGGTCGCCAGCAGATGCGAGGACGAGCCGGGAGCCCCGCCGAGCGCCTGCACCAGATATTCGCCGGTGTCCTGATCTCGCATCAGCTGCCCGCGCAGGAAGCCTTTGCGCCCGGTCACCGAGGAGATGGGCGACAAGGTGCGCGCCTGCACGGTGCGTCGCAGCGGCTGCCGCTTCCCCAGCGACAGCCGGATCAGTGGCCGGACCATCACCTCGAAGACCACCAGCGCGCTCACGGGGTTGGCCGGCAGCAGGAACACCGGTACGCCGTCGCGCCCCAACTGCCCGAAGCCCTGCACCGAGCCCGGGTGCATCGCGATCCTGGTGACCTCCATGTCGCCGAGCTCGGCCAGCACCGACCGCACGCTCTCTGCCGCGGCGCCGCCCACCGCGCCGGCGATCACCACGATCTCGGCGCGGCTGAGCTGTCCTTCGACGACCTCCCGCAGCTTCTTCGGATCGCTGTCGACGATCCCCACCCGGTTGACCTCGGCACCGGCATCGCGACCGGCGGCAGCCAGCGCATACGAGTTCACGTCATAGACCTGCCCGGTACCCGGAGACCGCGAGATGTCCACCAGCTCCCCACCCACGGACAGCACCGACAGCCGGGGTCTTGGATGCACGAGCACCCGGTCCCGGCCCACGGCGGCCAACAACCCCACCTGTGCGGCGCCGACGATCGTGCCGGCCCGCACCGCGACATCGCCGGGCTGGACATCGTCACCGGTGCGGCGAACGTAGGCCCCTGACCTCACGCCGCGCAGCACCCGGACCCGCGACTGGCCGCCGTCGGTCCACCGCAGCGGAAGCACGGCGTCGGCGAGGGTCGGCATCGGCGCGCCGGTCTGCACTCGCGCAGCCTGCCGCGGCTGCAGCCTGCTGGGCGTCTTGGTGCCGGCGTCGATGGTCCCCATCACCGGCAGACTGATCTCGCCGCCGGCGACATCGCCGTTCTCATCGGATCCGATGGCTCCGAGTACGTCGACACTGCGGACCGCATAACCGTCGATCGCGGCCTGGTCGAAACCCGGCAGTGGCCGCTCGGTCACCACCTCTTCGGCGCACATCAATCCCTGCGCCTCGGCGATGGCCACCCGAACCGGGCGCGGGGCCACCGCGGCGGCCTGTACCCGAGCCTGCTGCTCTTCTACCGAACGCACACTGCGCCTTTCTGCCGTCTAGACCCTGACTGGGTTGGTCTGGGTCCGGAGCCGACGCCAGCGCTACTTCTCGGTCAACTCCAGCCGCTCAACCAGCCAGCTGCGTAGTTCGGGGCCGTAATCATCGCGGTCCAGGGCAAAGTCAACCGCAGCCTTAAGGTAGCCGCCGGGATTTCCCAGGTCGTGTCGAGTTCCCCGATGCACCACGACGTGCACGGGGTGGCCGTCGGCGATCAGCAGTGCGATGGCATCGGTGAGCTGGATTTCACCGCCCACGCCGCGGTCGACCCGGCGCAGCGCATCGAAGATCGCCCGGTCCAGCACGTAGCGCCCGGCCGCGGCGTACAGCGATGGCGCGTCCTCGGCCTTGGGCTTCTCGACCATGCCCAGGACCTTGAGCACATTGGGATTGGCCGCGTCGGGCACGATCTCGACGTCGAAGACGCCGTAGGCACTGATCTTGTCGGCAGGCACCTCGATGGCGCACAACACGGAGCCGCCCCGCTTGGCGCGGACCTTCGACATGATCTCGAGGACCCCGGTGGGCAACACCAGGTCATCCGGAAGGAGGACGGCCACGGCATCCTCGTCCGGCAGGAGCACCGATTCGACGCAACCCACCGCGTGGCCGAGCCCCAACGGCTCGTGCTGGATCACCGATTCGACCTTGATCAGCGCGGGGGCCCGCCGCACCTTGGCCAGCATCGCCTCCTTGCCGCGGGCTTCGAGGGTGCCCTCGAGCACCAGATCCTCGACGAAGTGGGCGACCACGCCGTCCTTGCCTTCCGAGGTCACGATCACCAGACGTTCGGCACCGGCTTCGGCCGCCTCGGCAGCAACAAGTTCGATGCCGGGCGTGTCGACCACGGGCAGCAACTCTTTGGGCACGGTCTTGGTGGCGGGGAGAAAGCGGGTGCCGAGGCCGGCTGCGGGCACGATCGCCGTGCGCGGAATGGGTACCCGAGGTGCGTTCATCATTCACACCCTAACTGCATCGACCGAGCCGCGAAGGCTGGCCTGGACGTCCAACGCCTGCTAATTCTGGACCGATGACGGCAGCGACGAAAGTTCTCTTGCGTGCGCAAATTCTGACGGCGCGCCGTACGGTTCCCGATTCTGTCCGAGAAGCGGAGTCCGCCGCCCTCGACGCACACGTGACCACCGTTGCTGGACTTGCCGAGACAATCTGTGCGTACGTGCCGATCAGGTCCGAACCTGGTTCGATCACATTGCTGGACATTCTCTTGGCCGCCGGGTCACGGGTCCTGTTGCCGGTGAGCCGGACGGCTTCCGACGGCACCCCCGCACCACTGTGGTGGGGCGTGTACCGCCCTGGGCAGCTGGTCGCCGGGCGGTATGGCTTGCTCGAACCGGCGCAGCCGCAACTTCCGCCGGGCACCGTCGCCGAGGCCGGCGTCGTCATCGTCCCCGCACTGGCGGTGGACCGCCGCGGGGTGCGGTTGGGCCGGGGCGCAGGCTTCTACGACCGGTCCTTGCCGCTGTGCGACCCGGCAACGAGGCTGATCGCGATCGTGCGGGACGACGAGTTCGTCGACGAGCTGCCTGGCGAACCCCACGATGTCCGCATGACCGACGCCCTGACTCCAAATCGCGGGCTGGTGGTGATCACGAATCCGACGGCACCCCCGCCGTCCTCGATTCGGGAATGAGCGAGGCCCGATGGCGGTTCTAGCACTTGGCACGATAGAGTGCTAAAGAATTGGCGATCATCCCGGAGGTTTTCGTGCCGACCTACAGCTATGCGTGTACCGCGTGCGACGACCGCTTCGACGCGGTGCAGGCGTTCTCCGACGACGCGTTGACCACCTGCACCAAGTGCGAGGGCAGGTTGCGCAAGCTGTTCAGCTCCGTCGGAGTGGTCTTCAAGGGCAGCGGTTTCTATCGCACCGACAGCCGCGAAGCCGCGAAGTCTTCCTCGATCAGTTCCAGCTCGGAGTCCGGCTCGGGCGACAAGTCATCCGGTGCCGGCGACAAGAACTCGGGCTCGTCAGACTCCAAGTCCTCGGAATCGAAGTCCTCCGAATCGAAGTCCTCGGATTCCAAGTCGTCCGGGTCTTCGGATTCCAAGTCCGGATCCAAGTCCTCGGATTCGAAATCGTCCGGGTCCACATCGTCTGGCTCCAAGTCCTCTGGCTCGAAGTCCTCAGGATCCAAGCCGGCCACCACGTCCGCCTCGAACTGACGTCGGTTCATCCACAGCCCGCCTCGGAGTGAGCGCGGGGTTCTAGGCGTACCGCCTACGGTGTCGCCATGGCAGGCCGCGTGGATTCCCTTGATCCCACCCTGCTGACCCGATTGCGGCAAGGGCTGCAACCGGATTGGGTGCACTCGGTTCGGGCCCGGCGGATCGCGGCCGCCGCACTGGTGATTCTCGCCGGCGCCGCCGCGCTGCGCTCAGATCCCGCCGGGTCCCATAGCTCGGCAGTGGTCGCCGCCCGAGATCTGACTCCCGGTGTCGCTGTGACCGCCGGCGATGTCCGGGTCGAAAGCCGCTTGACGGCAACACTTCCCGACGGTGCTGCAGTTGACGTGGTTGCGGTCGTCGGCGATATGCCCGCGGGTCCCGTACGCCGCGGAGAAGTGCTCACCGACGTCCGCCTGTTGGGCCCCCGGTTGACTGAATCGGCGGCCGGGCCGGACGCCCGGGTGGTGCCGCTCGCACTGACGCAGAGCGCCGTTCTGGACGTCGTACGCGAAGGCGATGTGGTGGACATCGTGGCCGCCGCACCAGACGATGCCGACGCAGCGCCCCGGGTGATCGCCACCGATGCAGTCGTGGTGCTGGTTTCGGCCGAACCGGGCGGAATCGCATCCGCCGGCGACCGGGTGGTGCTGGTGGCGCTGCCGGTGGCCGCCGCCAATGCGGTCGCCGCCGCGACACTGGCCCACGCCGTCACGCTGACATTTCATTGACCGAGCGACCCCCGGCACGACTAGCGTTTGAACCCTGACACCCATACCGAGACAGGAAGGTTCAGCCCATGCTGAAGGGGTTCAAGGAGTTCATTGCGCGCGGAAACATCGTCGACCTTTCGGTCGCTGTTGTCATCGGCACCGCTTTCACCGGGCTGGTCACCGCATTCACCTCGAATGTCGTTCAGCCACTGATCGACCGGATCGGCGCCAGCCCCGACAGAGAATACGGCTTCCTGCGGATCCCCCTGGGTGGCGAGCAGTTCGTCGACTTGAATGCGGTCCTGACCGCAGCACTCAACTTCGTCATCGTGGCTGCCGTCGTGTACTTCCTCATTGTGCTGCCGTACAAGAAGCTTCGGGAACGCGGCGAAGTGGAGCAGGCGCAGGACACCGAGTTGAGCATCCTCACCGAGATCCGTGACATCTTGCATCACGCCAACCCCGGCAATCCGGGGGAACACGTGACCGGGCCGGGCACCGGTCCCAGCCCGGATACCGCCGTGTACACCAGCGGCGACAACAAATAGCCCGGAAACGACGAAACCGCCCCCGGCAGATGGCCGGGGGCGGTTTCGTTGTGAAGCTAGATGATCACCAATCGCCGATCGGCGGCGAGAACTGGAACGAGCCGTTGGATTCGAGGTTGAACGGCGAGGCAACGGTGCCGCTGATGGCCTTCACGCTGTCGCGGGTCTCGCCCTGGGCGTGCACGATGCCGGCATCGGCGAGACGCGTGTCCAGGAAGCCGCGGGCCTCACCGATGGCAGAGGCGCGCAGCGAGTTGTCGTCGATGATGAGCGCCTGACGGCTGGTCACCTGCGGGGAGGGAGCCACCTCTTCGACGTCAGCACTGGCGGTTCCGCTACCGAGGCTCATGAACGCGGCGGCGACGGCGAACGAACCGAGACCGAGAGCACCCAGCTTCTTGGAGCTCCGGATGAGGCCACTGGCGTTTTCGGCCATCGGGCTTCCCTTCTTTAGATAGGACCCGGTGGGCCCTCATGGTTGTTGTCGTAAGACTCACAGAACAATACCAGCCAATACCTCTTGCCGGGCACCGACAGAGGGTTTTTCAATCTCGAATCGCGATGATTTATTCGGCCGCGCGGCGTGACCCGAAATCACGCCCGCCGGATCGGTCGATACACCCGATTCTCGGCCGAAAGATCCTCAGGCGCAGATGATTTCGATGACGTCCCGGTGTCGCCGCCGGCACTCCCACCCACCCTTCGGACGCGTGAATTAAACCAAAAGTCGACGGACCAAAAGCCATTTCCTGAACTGAAAGTGCACGCACGCTTCCTGTGAATGGGCTGGCACCGACAAAACGACCCCCGGCAGATGCCGGGGGTCGTTGAGTTCGACGAACTGGTGGAACTGAGAACTAGCTCAGTTCATGTTCCAGGGTGCGCCGTAGGTGGTCACGCTGTCACCGGATGCGGAGATCAGACGTGCGTAGGGACGCAGCAGCACGCCACCCGCTGCACCGGTGACGGTGCCGTGAGCGTTGGAGACTGCGACCGCACCGTTGGCACCGGCGACGTCCACCGAGAACGTGGCGACTTCCTGGATGCCGGGGCCGTTGCCCAGGTCAGCGGAGATCGACACACCGGGGAACAGCGGCGGGGTAACGATGGCCGGGATCAGGTCGATTCCGGTGTCCACGCCGGGGCCGAAGGAACCGTAGTCCTGGCCGTCGAACGCGATGTTGGGGGTGGTGTAGCTGAAGTTGATGCCGACGCCCAGCGACCAGGGGAAGCCAACCTGGTAGCCCAGCTCCAGCACGCCCTCGAAGTCGTCCGAGCCCTCACCGGTGACCGCGTACACGGCCTTGCCGGAATGGAACCACTCGCGGGTGAGGCGGTTGCGGTCCAGGGGGAAAACACCATTGAGGAACGTGTCCCACTGCTGAATGGTCAGGGTACGACCCTGGCCGTCCACAAGGCTCAGCTCATTGTCCAAGCCAGCATGCGAGGTGCCCGTGCTCGCGAACAGCGCCGCGATGGAAGCGATCAACGCCACCAGCACTCGACCGATTACCTTCATGTTCTCCCTAGCGTGTAGGCGGTGATCCAGGGCGGTCCACCGAGTTTTGGTTCCGTGGTTGGCATGTTGGCACCGCCCGCGGGGCAAGAAGTCGCAAATGAGAAGCCTCACATGCTGTTCTTACGTTTCACTCATCGTTAATGACACGAGGAACATAACGGGGTGCCCTGGGACCGGCAACGCGAGGACCATGCGTCCCACAGCCGGGACTCAGGTTTGAAAGATTTGCTGGGGGTCATCCGCCCCTTGCCATGCGACCGGCCCCTGCACTCCGGCCGGCCTGGCGAGGCAGCGGCGGAAGCCCCCGGGCACGACAACTCCGAATTCCACATCGCTGCAGGTCAACGACCTTCTAGCGGCGAAAATCAGTCACCCGTGATGGGGCGGAACGTTGTCCCGGAGCCAGTGTTCGCGGTCGCTGTCACCGCGATCGGCATCCGGATCTCGCTCATCCGAAGATTCCTGGGGAATTTCCGTACCGAAGATCTTGTTAACTGAACTTCGGTCCTGGGGCGATAACGGAGTCACAGGACATTCCACTTGTGACGAAGATCACATCTTGTACGATCGTCCCGTTCATCTGCCCGCAATATTGCAGCAGCATTAGAAACCGCTGGCATCCTGTGGGGCCGCCAGATGGCAGAACTATTAGAGAACGCGGCAGGCCCTCGGGACCGCGCTGAGAGTGACCGCCGCACGGGTTTGCGCTCAGATATCGAGGCTCGAGAGCTGCCCGATGATCTGAGCAGCCAGTGGATTGAGGGTGGCCATGCCATCGCGCACGGAAGCTCGGGAGCCGGCCAGATTGACCACCAGGGTGCTGCCGGAAATACCGGCCAGGCCGCGAGACAGGCCCGCATCGGTGATCCCTGCCGACAGACCAGAGGCCCGTAGCGCCTCGGCGATACCGAGCAACTCCCGGTCCAGGAGCTCGACGGTGGCCTCCGGGGTGACATCTCGGGGCGTCACCCCCGTTCCGCCGACCGAGACCACCAGGTCGACCCCGCCGATCACCGCCGTGTTGAGCGCGTTCCTGATCTCCACCTCGTCGGAGGCGACGACCACCACGCCGTCCACCACGAATCCGGCTTCGCTCAGCAGTTCAGTGACCAACGGCCCGCTGTGATCCTCTTCATCACCATGCGCGGTCCGATCGTCGACCACAACGACAAGTGCCCTACCCAGCAGCTCCACAGGCTGTTCCATGGATGCAACCGTATATCCGACACCCGACATCGGCGTAGCCGTCCTCATCACTGCTTCGCTTTCCCGAGCGTCACTTGCAGCGTCTGCGGTTCGCCTCCGGGGTCGAGGTACGTCAGCGTCACTTGTTCTCCCGGCGCTTTGGACCGCACGGCCGCCACCAACGCACTGGCACCCGCGATCGGCCGGTCGTCGACCTTGGTGACGACGACGCCGTTGGGCAGCCCTGCACCGGCGGCGGCGCCACCCTGGGTGATCTCCACGATCTTCGCGCCGTTGATGGCAGTGTCATTGCTGACCTGCACTCCGAGAGAGGCATGCGACGCGGTGCCGGTGCTGATCAGTTCGTCGGCGATCCGTTTGGCCTGGTCCACCGGAATGGCGAAGCCGAGACCGATGGATCCGGACTGCGCCTCTTCACTGCCGCCCATGGTGGCGATCGCCGAGTTGATCCCCACCAGCTCGCCGTTCATGTTGACCAGCGCGCCACCGGAGTTACCGGGGTTGATCGCGGCGTCGGTCTGGATGGCGTCGAGCACGGTGTTCTGGTTCTTGGCGTCCCCGGCCGTGGAGACCGGCCGGTTGAGGGCGCTGACGATGCCGGTGGTGACGGTGCCTTCGAGGCCCAGCGGAGAACCGATGGCCACCACGTCCTGGCCGACCCGCAGATCGGCCGACGAACCCAGGGTGATCGGCGTCAGATCCGAGACGTCCTCGGCCTTGATCACCGCGATGTCACTGGCGGGATCACTGCCGATGATGGTGAACGGCGTGGTGCGCCCGTCGGCGAACGTCACCGTGGTTTCCGGCGGGGCGGCCGCACGCGGATCCGGGCCGAGGGGTAGGCCCGGACCCGCGCCGGGTCCGGCGGAGGCCGCGCCTCCGGCAGCTGACACCACATGGGCGTTGGTGAGGATGAGTCCGTCCGGGGACAGGATGACGCCCGACCCCTCCTCGTGGGCACGGCCGAGGTTGACCTCCAGCTTCACCACGCTGGGAACCACCTTGGTGGCGACCTGCTCCACCGAGCCGGCGGGCGCGTTGGCCGCAGGCAGGCCCGGCGCTGTCCCGCCGGCGGTGGTGAAGGTGTTCACCGGCCGCTCGTCGGAGCCGGCGAGTACCGCCACGCCACCACCGATACCTGCCGACACCACCGCGAGGGCCAGTGCTCCCGCGAAAACCCCCGCGCGAGAACGCTTCTGCGAGGGTGCACCCGGAGCCTGGCCGGGCTGCGGATAGCGGTACCCGCCATGACCGGACGACTCGTACCCGGCCGGCCCGCGCGGTGCGGCATGCTGGCCGTGGTGCTGGTTCTGCTGTTGGGTGGCGTAGCGCCAGTCATAGGGCTGGTGGGCCGCGGAGTGCTGCGTCGGGGACGGCTGGGTCGGGGACGGCTGGGTCGGGGACGGCGGCGACGGATAGTGGCCGGGATAGGCCGAACCCGCAGGCTGGTTGGGATGCTGTCCCGACTGCTGCGGCGCAGGCGAATATCTCGGGTGGTTCGTCATCGCGGTCTGGTCACCGGTCCTTATCCAGTCGGCCGCGACCCGAAGCTTGCGGTCGCGGTCAGGGCACGTCGTTCGTTGACAACTACCATGCCCTTGTCGACTGAGAATCGACTGAGACAACGCCCTGTTGTGATCGTGTCTTTACCCGATTCGTGACCATCGACGCCGAATTGTGCTTGTCGTGGGTGTCACCGTCGTCGTCGGTGGGCTGCTCGGGGTAGGGCGCCGGGCCGACCGGCCGACCGGGCAACAGCACATAGAACGACGTTCCCGGCGGCTGTCCGCCCGGCACCGTCTCCGCGACCCGCAGTGCCCCACCGTGTTTGAGGACCACTTGTTTGACAATCGCCAGGCCCAGCCCCGATCCCGGCATGGCCCTGGCTGCGGTCGCTCGATAGAACCGCTCGAACACCAGGCCGCGTTCCTGCAGCGGAATGCCGGGGCCGAGATCGGCGACCACCAGTTCGGCGTGCGTCGGATCGACCTGACGCAGGCTCAGCGCCACCCGACCGCCCGACGGACTCCACTTGGCGGCGTTGTCGAGCAGGTTCAGCACTGCCCTCGACAAACCGGCAGCGTCTCCGTAGACCTGCCACGGCGTGACATGGACGTCGAATTCGATGTCGTTGCGCCGTCGCCGGACCCGTTCCAGGCTGCGATCCACGACATCGGTCATCTCGACCGGCTCGTGGACCACACCGCCTGCTTCGTCGCGGGTGAGATCCACGAGATCGCCGACCAGCGTGGACAGCTCTTCGATCTGTCCGATGACGTCGGCCCGTAACTCCGCCATCTCGCTTTCGGGGATCCGGGGTGCACCGGGCTGCATCGACGCCATCAACAGCTCGACATTGGTGCGCAGCGACGTCAACGGGGTCCGCAGTTCGTGGCCGGCATCGGTGACCAGGCGGGCCTGGCGCTCCCGTGATTCGGTGAGGGCGCGCAGCATCATGTTGAACGCCTCGGTGAGCCGTGCCAGCTCGTCGCTGCCGAACACCGGGATGGGTCGAAGGTCGTCGGTGCGGGCCACGCGCTCGGCGGCCTCGGTGAGCTTGCCGACCGGCCGCAGCCCGGTCCGGGTGACGGCACCGCCTGCCACCGCGGCCACCGCGACGCCGATGCCACCCACGATCAGCAGCACCCATCGCAACTTCATCATCACCGCGTCGGTGGGCGCCAGGCTCTTGGAGATCAGCAGGGTGCTCCCGTTGGGAAGATGCACCGCCAGGACCCGCTGATCGGCGGCGGTCCGGCGGGACATGAACAGATCACCGCTGATGACGGCCCGTTCGATGTCGCCGATCGGGAGGGTCTGGTTCTCCTGATTGGCGGTGTAGATGGAGCGGCCCGGATTGATCAGCATCGCGTTGACATCCGAGTAGGCCGTGCCCTCGATGGCCTTGGCGGGATCAGACGACAGCGAACCGCTGGCGATGAGCAGCTGCGCGCGGCTCTGCAGCTGGTTGTCGATGTCGTCGTAGAGCGCCGCCGACACCACTGCGTACACCGCCACCGAGATCAGCACCACCACCATGGCCACCATCGACATGGCGAGCAGCATCACCCGCCACCGCAACGACAGTGAGGTGGTGGCTCTCGCTTCGCGTCCGTTCGCCGGGTCCTTGAGACGGGACGACAGCTTCCAACGCGCCATGGACTACCCGTGCCTCCACGGACGCCGGCTCACGGTGGGGTCTCCCGCAGTACGTAACCCACCCCGCGCACGGTGTGGATCAGTCGCGGCTCTCCTTCGGCTTCTGTCTTGCGCCGCAGATAACCGACATAGACCTCGAGCGCATTGCCGGAGGTGGGGAAATCGAAGCCCCACACCTCCTCCAGGATGCGGCTGCGGGTCAGCACGCGGCGGGGGTTGGCGATCAGCATCTCCAGCAGGGCGAATTCGGTGCGGGTGAGGCTGATCTGCCGCTGACCGCGGGTGACCTCGCGCGTCACCGGGTCGAGAGTGAGGTCGCCGAAGCTCAGCGCCACGGCTTCGATCTTGTCTTCCGGGCCGGTCCGGCGCAGCAGCGCGCGCATCCGGGCCAGGAGTTCTTCCAGCGCGAACGGCTTGGGCAGATAGTCGTCGGCCCCGGCGTCCAGGCCCGCCACCCGTTCGGAGACCGAATCCCGGGCGGTCAACACCAGAATCGGGAGATCGTCCCCGGTGCTGCGGAGCTGCCGACACACTTCCAGGCCGTCGAGCCGCGGCATCATCACATCCAGGACCACCGCATCGGGCCGTTCGCTGGAGATCGCGTTGAGAGCCTCGACGCCGTCCTCGGCCAACGAGACCGAGTAGCCGTTGAAGGAAAGGGAACGGCGCAGCGATTCTCGCACCGCGCGGTCGTCGTCAACGACAAGTATGCGCACGGCCACCAGTGTTATCCCAACGCCTGAGAGCGGGCTGAGAGGCGCACCGAAGAAAGAGCTGACGAAATTCGTGCGCCCTGGTTACCAGAACGAGACAGGTCAGCGCTTGTCGAGGTTGAGGAGACCGAGGCGGGCAGCCTTGAGCAGTCTGCGCGGCACCCGGTGCTGGGCTCCGGCGACAGTCACGTTGACCAGTCCGGTCGCTTCGGCTTTCCACTGCGAACGCCGGCTACGGGTGTTCGAGCGCGACATCCTGCGCTTGGGCACAGCCATGACGGGTATCTCCTTGCTTCTGGGTTCGTCGCATGAAAAGAGCACGTGTCAGCGACGACGATTGCTCCCAGGATAGCCGTGAACAGCGTCGGCTCCAAAACGCGCCGACCAGGCGCCGAACCCGGGCGGCCGATCGGGGACTTGACGCCCGGTTGACCGGGAGAACCGGGGATCGACCCCACGGTCGTGATGGCCAGACCCTTGACGCGGTACCGCGGGTACCAAGTAACCTACCGGTTGGTTGAGTGACGGGAGAGTCTGTGTCGGAGTCGGTCCGCATCGGGAACTGTTCGGGTTTCTACGGTGACCGCTTGGCCGCGATGCGCGAAATGCTCACCGGCGGCGAGCTGGACTATCTGACGGGTGACTATCTGGCCGAGCTGACCATGCTGATCCTCGGGCGCGACCGGATGAAAGACCCCGGGCGCGGCTACGCCAAGACGTTCCTCATCCAGCTCGAGGAATGCCTGGGCCTGGCGCTGGAGAACAGGGTCCGCATCGTCACCAACGCCGGCGGCCTGAACCCCGCCGGACTGGCCGGTGCGGTACGGACGCTGGCGCACCGGCTGGGGCTGTCGGTCAGCGTGGCCCACGTCGAAGGTGACGATCTCGTGGGGCGGGCCGCGGACCTGGGCCTCGGGAATCCCCTCACCGCCAACGCCTATCTGGGTGCGTGGGGCATCGTCGACTGTCTCGACGCCGGCGCCGACGTGGTGGTGACCGGCCGGGTCACCGACGCCTCGGTGATCGTCGGACCCGCCGCCGCGCACTTCGGCTGGCAGCGCACCGACCACCACCGGTTGGCCGGTGCCGTGGTGGCCGGCCATGTCATCGAATGCGGGGCGCAGGCCACCGGCGGCAACTATGCGTTCTTCCAAGAGGTTCCGAACCTGTTGCAGGCCGGGTTTCCGCTGGCCGAGATCCACGCCGACGGCTCGTCGGTGATCACGAAACATCCCGGTACCGGTGGACTGGTCAGCGTCGATACGGTCACCGCGCAACTGCTCTACGAGGTCGGCGGCGCCCGCTACGCCAACCCCGATGTGACAGCCCGGTTGGACACGCTGACACTCAGCGCCGACGGGCCGGATCGGGTGCGTATCACCGGCGTCACCGGCGAAGCCCCTCCCCCGACACTGAAGGTCTCGCTGAACCGCATCGGCGGATTTCGCAACGCGACGACGTTCGTGCTGACCGGCCTGGCCATCGACGCCAAAGCAGAGCTGGTGCGCAGTCAGCTCGAGGCGGCCCTGGCCACCAGGCCGGCCGAGCTCGAGTGGACGTTGGCGCGCACCGACCATCCCGACGCCGATACCGAGGAAACCGCCAGTGCCCTGCTGCACTGCGTCGTGCGCGATCCCGAGGCCGCCGTGGTGGGGCGCCAGTTCTCCAGCGCAGCAGTCGAACTCGCGCTGGCGAGCTATCCGGGCTTCCACGCCACCGCGCCACCGGGTGATGCCCAGGTGTACGGCGTCTTCACCGCGGGCTACGTCGAGGCCACCGAGGTGCCTCATGTCGCCGTGCACGCCGACGGCCGCCGGGTCGACATCGCACCCGCAACCGAGACCCTGGCACTACTGCCCGCCGACGAGCCGGAGCCACCGACACCCCTGCCGTCCGGACCTGTCCGGCGCGCACCGCTCGGCCTGCTCGCCGGAGCCCGCAGCGGAGACAAAGGCGGATCCGCCAACGTCGGGGTGTGGGTGCGCACCGAGGAACAGTGGCGCTGGCTGGCCACCGCCCTCACCGTCGACACCCTCAAACAGCTCCTGCCAGAAGCGGCCCACCTCGTCGTCACCCGGCACCTGCTCCCCAATCTGCGCGCCGTCAACTTCGTCATCGACGGCCTGCTCGGTCAGGGCGTGGCCTACCAGGCCCGGTTCGACCCCCAGGCCAAAGGGCTCGGCGAGTGGCTACGCAGCCGTTACCTCGACATCCCAGAAAGACTGTTGCCGTGAGCATCTGGACCACCCCCGAACGTGACCAACTCCGCAAGACCGTCCGCGGTTTTGTCGACCGCGAGATCGCCCCGCACGCCGCGGAGTGGGAGCGCGCCGGTGAACTCCCCCGCGACCTGCACCGCAAGGCGGCCGACGCCGGCCTGCTCGGTGCCGGGTTCCCGGAATCCGCAGGTGGCGGTGGCGGCGACGGCGCCGACGCGGTGGTGATCTGCGAGGAGTTCCACGAAGCCGGTGCCCCCGGAGGCACGTTCGCCTCACTGTTCACCTGCGGCATCGCGGTGCCGCACATGATCGCCTCCGGCGACGAGCGGCTCATCGAGAGCTTCGTGCGCCCCACGCTCGCCGGCGAGAAGATCGGCGCGCTGGCGATCACCGAGCCGGGCGGCGGCTCCGACGTGGGGCACCTGACCACCACCGCTGTTCGCGATGGGGACCACTATGTGGTCAACGGCGCCAAGACCTACATCACCTCGGGCGTGCGGGCCGACTACGTGGTGACCGCGGTGCGCACCGGCGGACCCGGTGCGGCAGGGGTGTCGCTGCTGGTGGTGGAGAAGGGCACCCCCGGTTTCGAAGTCACCCGCAAGCTGGACAAGATGGGCTGGCGCTCGTCGGATACCGCCGAGTTGTCCTACACCGACGTACGGGTACCGGCGGCCAATCTGGTCGGTACCGAGAATTCGGGTTTCGTGCAGATCGCCGGCGCCTTCGTCTCCGAGCGCATCGGCCTTGCCGCGCAAGCCTATTCGAGCGCGCAGCGTTGCCTGGACCTGTCGGTGCAGTGGTGCCGTGACCGCGAGACGTTCGGCCGCCCGCTCATCTCCCGCCAGTCGGTGCAGAACACCCTCGCCGAGATGGCCCGTCGCACCGACGTGGCGCGGGTGTACTCCCGGCATATCGTCGAGCAACAGCTCGACGGGAATCCGAACCTGATCACCAGAGTGTGCTTCGCCAAGAACACTGCCGTCGAGGCCGGCGAATGGGTGGCACATCAAGCGGTACAGCTGTTCGGTGGGATGGGCTACATGGCCGAATCGGAGGTCGAGCGGCAGTACCGCGATATGCGGATCCTGGGTATCGGCGGCGGAACCTCCGAAATCCTCACCGGCCTGGCCGCCAAGACACTTGGATACACGTCATGACCGTCCTGCAATCCCTTCTCGATCCCACCTCCCTGGCCTTCACCGAGGCCGCCGACACGGCGCACGCCAAGCTCGACGAGATCGCCGGCGAGTTCGCCAAAGCCCTCGGCGGCGGCGGCCCCAAGTACGTCGAACGCCACCATCGGCGCGGCAAGCTCACCGCGCGTGAGCGCATCGAACTGCTGGTCGACGCCGATTCGCCGTTCCTCGAGCTGTGCCCGCTGGCGGGTTATGGCAGCGAGTTCCAGGTGGGCGCCAGCGTGGTGACGGGCATCGGCGTGGTCGAAGGTGTGGAGTGCATGCTGGTGGCCCACGACCCCACGGTCAAGGGGGGCACGAGCAACCCATGGACTCTGCGGAAGACATTGCGGGCCAATCAGATCGCGTTCGAGAACCGGCTGCCGGTGATTACGTTGGTGGAGTCCGGCGGGGCGGACCTACCGACCCAGAAGGAGATCTTCATCCCCGGCGGCCGGCTCTTCCGCGACCTCACCCGGCTCTCGGCAGCCGGTATCCCGACCATCGCGCTGGTGTTCGGCAACTCGACCGCCGGCGGGGCCTACATCCCGGGCATGTCCGACCACGTGGTGATGATCAAAGAGCGCTCCAAGGTGTTCCTGGCCGGCCCGCCGCTGGTGAAGATGGCCACCGGCGAGGAGTCCGATGACGAATCACTCGGCGGCGCCGAAATGCACGCCCGCACTTCCGGTCTGGCGGACTACTTCGCCGTCGACGAGCTCGACGCGCTGCGACTCGGGCGCCGCATCGTCGCCCGGCTGAACTGGCGCAAACACGGGCCTGCACCCACAGCGACAGTGGCACCGTTGTTCAGCGACGACGAGCTGATCGGCATCGTGCCTGCCGATCTGCGCATTCCGTTCGACCCGCGCGAGGTGATCGCGCGCGTCGTCGACGGCTCTGACTTCGACGAGTTCAAGCCGATGTACGGCTCGTCGCTGGTCACCGGCTGGGCCACGTTGCACGGCTATCCGCTGGGCATCCTGGCCAATGCACGCGGGGTGCTGTTCAGCGAGGAAGCGCAGAAGGCGGCCCAGTTCATCCAGCTGGCCAACCGCTCGAACACACCATTGCTGTTCCTGCACAACACCACCGGCTACATGGTGGGCAAGACCTATGAGGAAGGCGGCATGGTCAAACACGGCTCGATGATGATCAACGCCGTGTCCAACTCGACGGTGCCCCACATCTCCCTGCTGATCGGTGCGTCCTACGGCGCGGGCCACTACGGCATGTGCGGCCGGGCATTCGACCCGAGGTTCCTGTTCGCCTGGCCCAGCGCCAAATCGGCCGTGATGGGCGGCCCCCAGTTGGCCGGCGTGCTGTCGATCGTCAGCCGGGCGGCCGCCGAAGCCCGCGGCCAGGTGGTCGACGAGGACGCCGACGCCGCACTGCGGGCCGCCGTCGAGGCCCAGATCGACGCCGAGTCGCTACCGATGTTCCTGTCCGGCCGGCTCTACGACGACGGTGTGATCGATCCCCGCGATACCCGCACTGTCCTCGGAATGTGCTTGTCCGCCATCGCCACCGGGCCCATCGAGGGGACGTCGAACTTCGGCGTCTTCCGGATGTGAGGGCAGCGATGGTCTCGAGAGTTCTAGTGGCCAACCGCGGCGAGATCGCCCGCCGGGTGTTCGCCACCTGCCGTCGACTCGGGGTGGGCACCGTGGCCGTGTACACCGATGCCGACGCGGCCGCACCACACGTTGCCGAGGCTGACACCCGAATACGCATCGACAACTACCTCGATGTCGCCGCGCTGATCACCGCGGCGACAGCAGGCGGTGCCGACGCCGTTCATCCCGGTTACGGATTCCTGTCGGAGAACGCTGATTTCGCCGCGGCGGTGCTGGCTGCCGGCCTGACCTGGGTCGGCCCACCGGTGGCTGCCGTGCGCGCCATGGGCTCGAAGATCGAGTCGAAGAAGCTGATGGCCGCCGCGGGCGTGCCGGTGCTCGACGAGCTGGACCCCGCTACGGTCACCCAGGCTCAGCTGCCGGCGCTGGTAAAGGCCTCCGCCGGCGGCGGTGGACGCGGCATGAGGGTGGTCACCAGCGTGGCCGAGCTACCCGGTCAGGTAGCGGCCGCCCGCCGGGAAGCGGCCTCGGCGTTCGGCGACGCAGAGGTGTTCTGCGAACGCTATCTACCCACCGGCCACCACGTCGAGGTGCAGGTGCTCGCCGACGACCACGGCACGGTCTGGGCGGTCGGTGAGCGGGAGTGCTCGATCCAGCGGCGCCACCAGAAGATCATCGAGGAAGCACCCTCGCCTCTGGTGGAGCGCACACCGGGCATGCGCGCCGAGCTGTTCGACGCGGCGCGACTGGCGGCCGGCGCCATCGGCTACACCGGGGCCGGCACGGTCGAGTTCCTGGCCGACGATGACGGTGGCTTCTACTTTCTGGAGATGAACACCCGCCTGCAGGTCGAGCACCCGGTTACCGAGGCCACCACCGGCCTGGATCTGGTGGAACTGCAGCTCCACGTCGCCGGCGGCGGCACGCTGGCGCCGGAACCACCACCGACCCGGGGCCATGCCATCGAGGCGCGGCTCTACGCCGAGGACCCCGCCCATGACTGGCAACCGCAAGCCGGCACCATCAAGCGCATCGATGTCCCCTCGGCGCGAACGGCTTTCGCTAGCACCGGCCAGGCTGAGCTGCGACTGGACGCCGGCATCGTCGACGGGTCTGTGGTGTCCATCCACTATGACCCGATGCTGGCCAAGGTGATCTCGTACGCACCCACCCGGGAGCAGGCGGCGCGCATGCTGGCCGATGCGCTGACCCGCACCCGGTTACACGGGATACGCACCAATCGCGATCTGCTGGTCAACGTCCTGCGTCACCCGGCGTTCCGCGAAGGGGCCACCGACACCGCGTTCTTCGACACCCACGGTCTCGCCGAACTGGCAGCGCCGCTGATCACCGGTAGCGCGGTGCGACTGGCGGCGATCGCTGCCACCGTCGCCGAAGTCGCACAGAACCGGGCCACCGCGACCGTGCTGGCCGCCGTCCCCAGTGGATGGCGCAACCTCGCTTCGGGCAACCAGGCCAAGACTTTCCAGGTGGTCGGGCGCGAACAACGAGTCGACTACCGCTACACCCGCACCGGACCCATACTGCCCGACGACGACGGGGTGCGCGTGGTGTCGTCGACACCTGAGCAGGTGGTGCTGGCCGATGCCCGCGGGGTGGAGACACCGTTCGACATCTCCCGCTACGGCGATCAGGTCTATGTGGACTCACCCTCGGGTGCCGTGCATCTGGTGGCGGTGCCACGGTTCGTCGAGCCGGGCTCGACCGTCCTCGCGGGCTCTCTGGTCGCTCAGATGCCCGGTGTGGTGGTGCGCGTCGGCTCCCAGGTCGGGAACGTCGTGTCCGCCGGTCAGCCGTTGCTGTGGCTGGAAGCCATGAAGATGGAGCACACCATCGTCGCCCCGGCCGACGGGGTGCTCACCGAACTCAATGTGCAGCAGGGCACCCAGGTGGAGGTCGGCCAGGTGCTCGCAATCGTGAACCCCGTCGAAGGAGAGCAATGACAGGCTTGGTCGAAGGTTTCGTCGAAGGCCCGGAACGCCAGGCGCTCCGCAAGTCCGTCGCGGCGTTCGCGTCGAACTACGGCCAGGACTACTACCTGGAGAAGGCCCGCGCCGGGCTGCACACCGACGAACTCTGGAGTGAGGCAGGAAAACTCGGCTTCATCGGGGTGAACCTGCCCGAGGAGTACGGCGGCGGCGGGGCCGGCATGTACGAGCTGTCCCTGGTGATGGAGGAGATGGCGGCCGGCGGCTCGGCCCTGCTGATGATGGTGGTCTCCCCCGCCATCAACGGCACCATCATCTCCAAGTTCGGCACCGAGGAACAGAAGCAGCGCTGGATTCCCGGGATCGCCGACGGCACCATCACCATGGCGTTCGCCATCACCGAACCCGACGCCGGCTCCAACTCCCACAAGATCACCACCACCGCCCGCCGCGACGGAGGCGACTGGATCTTGAGCGGCCAGAAGGTCTACATCTCCGGCGTCGACCAGGCGCAGGCCGTGCTGGTAGTCGGCCGGATTTTACAAGAGGACGCGGCCCACAAGTCGGAATCTCTTCGACCGGCCCTCTTCGTGGTGCCCACGGACGCTCCCGGCCTGAGCTACACCAAGATCGACATGGAGATCGTCAGCCCCGAGTTCCAGTTCCAGCTGTTCCTCGATGAGGTTCGGCTGCCCGCCGACGCGCTGGTGGGGTCCGAAGACGCCGCGATAGCGCAGCTGTTTGCCGGGCTGAACCCCGAACGGATCATGGGTGCGGCCAGCGCGGTCGGAATGGGCCGCTTCGCCCTCGACAAGGCCACCGCCTACGTCAAGACCCGGCAGGTGTGGAAGACGCCGATCGGCGCGCATCAGGGCATCTCGCATCCGCTGGCGCAGAATCACATCGAGATCGAACTCGCGAAGCTGATGATGCAGAAGGCGGCCACCCTCTACGACAGCGGTGACGACTTCGGTGCGGCCGAGGCCGCCAACATGGCCAAGTACGCCGCCGGCGAAGCCTCGGTGCGCGCCGTCGACCAGGCGGTGCAGTCCCTCGGCGGCAACGGCCTCACCAAGGAGTACGGCATCGCCTCGGTGCTCACCGCGTCCCGGCTGGCCCGGATCGCGCCGGTGAGCCGCGAGATGATCCTCAACTTCGTGGCCCAGACATCGCTGGGCCTGCCTCGCTCGTACTGAAGGAGTCGTACTGATGAGCAGTCTCGTCGAGTACGCAGTCGACGGGCGCGCGGCCCGTCTGACGCTGAATTCGCCACACAACCGCAATGCCCTGTCGGCGGCCTTGGTCAGCGAGCTCCATCAGGGGCTACGTGACGCCCAGGCCGATCCCGAGGTGCGGGCGGTGGTCCTGGGCCACACCGGCGGCACCTTCTGTGCGGGCGCCGACCTGAGTGAGGGCTCCGGTGGCGGTGTGTACGAGCAGGCCCTCAGCCGGGCCGGGGAGATGGCCGCACTGCTGCGGGCGCTTGTCGAGTGCCCGTTGCCGGTGATCGGGGCCATCGACGGCCATGCCCGGGCCGGCGGTCTCGGGATCATCGGCGCCTGCGACATCGTGGTGGCGGGGCCGGGCAGCACGTTCGCGTTGACCGAGGCGCGGCTCGGCGTGGCCCCCGCCATCATCTCCATGACCCTGCTCCCGAAGCTGACGTTGCGCGCCGCGAGTCGCTACTACCTCACCGGTGAGAGGTTCAACGCAGCACGGGCCGCCGAGATCGGGCTCGTCACGCTGGCTGCCGACGACATCGCCGAGGCCGTCGCGGCTCTGGTCGCGGAGCTGGCCAAGGCGTCACCTCAGGGCCTGGCCGCGTCAAAAGCCCTGACCACGGCCATCGTGCTCGCCGGGTTCGACCGCGACACCGAGCGGCTCACCCACGAATCCGCGGCCCTGTTCGTCTCCGACGAAGCCCGGGAGGGCATGGTGTCATTCCTGGAGAAGCGAGCACCCCGATGGGCGTAAGGCGCACCCGCGACAATTAATTAGCCGATCCATCTATGCGGTTGACAACGATCGTCGTAGGCTCATCGCTGATGAGCAATTCAGCGCCGCGAGACTCATCGTTGCGAGCCGCAGACGATGACCGGATTCAGGTCGCGCAGCTACTCACCGACGCCGCGGCGCAGGGTCGGCTGGATCTGACGGAGTACGAGGATCGGTTGGCCAAGGCATACGCCGCCACCACCTACACCGAACTCGACCAGCTCTCCGCGGATCTCCCCGGCATCGCCAATACGCGCCGAGGAGCCTGTCAGCCTGCACCCTCGACAGTGCTGCTGGCCATCATGAGCGGCTTCGAACGGCGGGGCCGCTGGAATGTGCCCAGGAAGCTCACCACCTTCACCCTCTGGGGCGGCGGGGTGGTCGACCTGCGCTACGCCGACTTCACCTCGGCCGAGGTGGCGATCAACGCCTACTCCATCATGGGCGGGCAGACGATCCTGCTACCCCCGGAAGTGAACGTGTCGGTCCACGGCACCGGCGTCATGGGCGCCTTCAATCACACCGTCAGCGAGGCGGGCACGCCCGGAGCACCCAAGATCACCATCAGAGGGTTCTCACTGTGGGGCAGCGTCGGCATCAAGCGCAAGAAGCGGCGCAACCAGGTCGGCACTCCGAACTCTCAGTGACAGTGGCGGATCGTGTTGCGCCGCAACAGAATCAAGCGCAGTCAGCGCACGTCATCGTGCCGTCCACCGCGCTGTAGAGCCGGTTGCGGTGGTGCACCAGGAAGCAGCTGGAGCACGTGAATTCATCAGCCTGCTTCGGGATGACCTTCACGATGAATTCTTCACCGGACAGATCGGCGCCGGGCAACTCGAAGAGCTCCCCGAGATCGTTGGGGTCTTCATCGACCGCGTCGCCGGAAACCGTGAGTCCGGAAGCGACCTCGCGCAGCGGGTCGGCAGGCGGTTCGTCGGACTCTCGGCGTCGCGGTGCGTCGTAGTCAGTAACTGCAGCCATGATTCCTCGTTTCGACCGGGCCGGCGGGATGTTGACGCACCTCACCGTGTCGGACCGAGGTACCCATCCTGGGCCCCGCCTACACCGGATCTTCGTCACATTTCCCCGAGTATTAACAAGACCCGGCGGTGAGGCAGCCTACCTGGGAAAACAGATCCGCAATACCAGCTTGTACCGCCGCGGACATCACACACGGCGGCACAGCTTCTCGTCGCGTACCCGCAACCCCCGGCGCCTCAACCCGGCTGCCGAACTCGTTACACCGAGGAAACAGCCGCCCGCCCTAGCCGTCCGTGCGCGCGACACCGTCCAGCAGGGCCCTGAACTCGGCTTGCTGGCCGTAGCAGTCGATCCACGCCTCCACCCTTGCCGTGGTCTCCACGGAAAGCTGGTGCTGTTCCCTGAGCACTGCGCCCAGCACAGCGCGGATCACCGTCGTGGAATCGCCGACGCCGAGGTTCACGAAGGCCATGTCGCGCTCCGCGGGAGTCAGGACAGCTCGGTGATCGTCCACCAGGTCCCACGCCAGATCGACTTCGTTTGGTCGCTTCATCACTTCATTGTCCAGCTCATCAGAATGTTCTGCCAGATTGCCGGCCCTGGTGCGCATCGGTCAGCCGACGGGAGCGATATCCAGCTTCTGGAACGCCTCGTCGAGGGTGGCGCACATGTTGATCAGCTCTGCGAGTCCGATCAGCGTCAGCGGCCGGCTGGTTGCCGGCCCATCGGCGACCACAGCGAACGGCACTTCCGGTGCGAGGCGACGACGCACCATCACCAGCACATTCATCCCGTGGGAGGCCAGGAAGTCGACCTCCGACATATCGATGATCAGCGCAGAGGGTTGCTTGGCCAGCACCTCGTTGAAACGGTCTTCCAGATGCGGCGCTGTCAGCATGTCCAACACACCGCTGCAGCTGACGACGACAGCGTCTTCGCGCCAACGTTCGGTCACATCACAATTGGGGAGGCCGATATCAGAAATATTCACGCAGTACCCCGCGGTCACTCAATGGGTGGTCGAAGGCGCTTCGACTCGCGGGCATTGGCTGAACCAAGCAAGCAATCGCGCTACAGAAGTGCCCAGTTTAGCTGCCCGTCGCCCGCCTGGGTACCCAGGCGACCCTCACCCGCTCAGCGCCGACGCTTGCGGGCCTTGAGGTAGTCACCGACGACGGCCGCCCCGAGCCCGTCGAGGTCCGGCACCACCACCCGGCCCTCCACCCGACGCGCCACCTGGTCGATGAAGCGCGCCAGGCCCGGGTCGCTGCCCAGCCGGAAGATGGTCACCTGGGCGCCCAGGCGGGCGATCTCGTCGAAGCCCTTCACGGTGTGGGCAATGGTCCGCGGGTGCGGCGGGTAGTCGAAGAACACTTGCGCCCCGCCCTCGGAGGCCGCGAAACTCTCCAGGTGTGCCGTGGGTTCGCCGTCGGTCACCACCATCACCACCGGCTGGGCGTTGGGATGGCGCCGCAGGTGTCGCGTCGCCAGTGCCAGCGCGTGATGCAGATTGGTGCCCTGCTCGTAGACGCCTTCGAGGCCGGTCAGTTCGGCGGCAGTGACGGTGCGCGCATAGCGGCCGAAGGCGATGATCTGCAGGGCGTCAGAGCGAAATCTGGTGCTCACCAGATGATTCAGCGCCAGCGCGGTCTGCTTCATCGGCAGCCACCGGTTCTCCATCACCATCGAGAACGAGGTGTCCACCAGCAACGCCACCGCGGCCTGGGTGCGGGTCTCGGTCTCCGATATCTCGACGTCGTCGACGGAGATGCCGATGCGGGAGTCGTCATCGCGCTCGGCAACCGGCGTGCCCGCCCGCCGCAGCACCGCGTTGGTGAGCGTGCGGGTGACGTTCCACGGCTCGGTGTCCCCGAAAGCCCAGGGGCGCGTCGCACCGGTGAGCTCTCCTGCCGCTCCCGCGCGACGGGTTTCCCGCTCGCCGTGACGACCCGAAAGCTGGTGTGCGACATCGCGTAACGCCGCTTGTCCCAGCTGCCGCATCGCCTTCGGTGAGAGTCGCCAGGTGCCGTCGGAACTGCGGTCCAGGAAACCCTGATCCATCAGCGCCTTCTCCAGTTCGGCGAGCGTGCGCGCGTCGACGGCCGCCTCCTCACCGAGCTGCTTGGCCAGCATGTCGAGGTCGACGTCTTCCATCGACGCCCCGGCGTAGCTCTGGGAGAGCTGCTCGGCCAGCTGCTCGAGCTCACCGATGTCGGCGAGCGCCTGCGCCCCCTCCCCCATGCCCAGCGGCTGGTCTCCGGAGAAGTTCTCCGCGCCGTCCCAGTCCTCCCCCGGCCGCGCGGCCTGCAGGTGTTCATCGAGCCGGTTCAGCGCGTTCATCAGCGACGGTGAGCCGAATGCCTGCTGCGCCAACGCATCCAACTCGGCGCGCTGGTCCGAGGACAGGCTGTTGCGGAACCGCTGCGCGGCGGCCGACCGCTTGGCCAAGGCATCCATCAGTTCATCGATGTTGCGCGGATTCTCCGGGAAGAACTGGCCGTGCTTGGCCATGAAGTCCTGGAAATCCTGCGGTGAATCCTCACCCTTGGCATGTTTGTCCAACAGGTCGTTGAGATCGTCGAGCATGTCGTTGACCTGCTGGCGATCCTCGTCGGTGGCGTTCTCCAACGCCTGCTTCATCCCGGCGAAACGCTGATCGAGCATTTCGCGGCCGAGCAGATCACGAATCTGGTCGTACTTCTGGCGCGCCTCGGGCGACCGCCACTGGTAGTCGGCCAGCTCCTCGACGGCCTTGGCCGGCGACGGGGACAGCGCTTCGAGCTGCAATTCACCGAACCGGGCGTCGTCATCGAGAGCGCGGGCCAGTTCCTTGCGCTCGGCCAGCACCGCCTCGTCGAGCAGCTTCTTGACCTCCTGCAGGGTGCCGTCGAGGTTGTTGCGTCGCAGGAGTTCTCGCCGTTTCCGGTGGGCTTCGGCGGCCAGTTTGTCGGCACCGGGCAAGTTCCTGGTGCCGCGGCGCAGCAGTTCGGACAGGGCACGTCGCGGGGAGGTGCCCTCCATGACGTCCTGACCCATCTGTTCCAGCGCCTCACGCAGGTCCACCGGCGGCGCCAACGGGTCGGGCCCGCCGGTGTACCGCGAGTACTTGGTCAGCCTGGATGCCGGCCGGCCCGCGCTGTCTCTAGCCATAAATGGTTTCGCCCTCTCCGGAGACCTTGTCGATGCGCTTGGCCAGATAGAGCGCCTCCAGCGCCAGCTCGATCGCCGCGGCGCGTTCCCCGTCGGACTCGGCGCCCAGCCGCTCGGCGATGTCGTCGAGCACCGGCAGGTCCGGCAGCGCCGCGAGCACATCCTTGGCCGACACCTTTTCCCCGGTGGTGACCGGTGAACCGGACTCCACCGCCGTCACCAGCGGTCCGACGTCGAGCCCGCCCAGTACCCGTTGCGCGGTGTCGGCGGTGGCACGGCGCAGCAGGTGCTCCAGCACCGCCTGCTCACGACCCTCTTCGCCGGACTCGAACTCGAGTTTGCCGCGCAGCACGTCGACGATGGTGCTCAGATCGACCACCCGGGCCACCGGATCGTGTTCGCCGAGGATCGCCGAGCGATGTCGCGCCGAGGCCGCCACGGTCTCGGCGGCGGCGATCGCGAACCGAGCCGACACCCCGGAGCGCTGATCCACCGAGGTGGACTCGCGCAGGTAGCGGGCGAACCGGCCGATGATCTGCAGCAGATGGTCGGGCACCTGGGCGGACAGGTGCGCTTCCTGGGAGATCACGTCCACCTCGGCGTCGAGTTCCAGCGGATAGTGGGTGCGGATCTCGGCACCGAACCGGTCCTTGAGCGGGGTGATGATGCGGCCGCGGTTGGTGTAGTCCTCGGGGTTGGCGCTGGCCACCACGACGACGTCCAGCGGCAGCCGCAGTGTGTAGCCGCGGACCTGGATGTCGCGCTCTTCCATCACATTGAGCATGGACACCTGAATCCGCTCGGCGAGGTCGGGCAGTTCGTTGATGGCCACGATGCCGCGGTGCGCACGGGGAATCAGCCCGTAGGCGATGGTTTCGGGATCACCCAGGCTGCGGCCCTCGGCGACCTTCACGGGATCGATGTCGCCGACCAGGTCGGCGACGCTGGTGTCCGGGGTCGCGAGTTTTTCGGCGTAGCGCTCGCTGCGGTGCCGCCAGGCGATCGGCATGTCGTCACCGGACTCCTGCACCCGCCTGATCGATTCCGGAGTGATGGGTGAGTACGGGTGCTCACCGAGCTCGGCGCCGGCGATCACCGGCGTCCATTCGTCGAGCAGGCCGATCAGCGACCGCAGCAGCCGGGTCTTGCCCTGTCCCCGCTCGCCCAGCAGCACGAAGTCGTGGCCGGCGATCAGGGCCCGTTCCAACTGCGGCAGCACGGTGTCCTCGAACCCGACGATGCCGGGCCACACCGACTCTGCGGTCTCGCCGTCTGCGAGCCGGTCCAGCAGATTCTCGCGGATTTCCTGCTTGATTCCGCGTTCCTGATGGCCGGACGCGCGCAGCTCGCCGAGGGTGCGGGGCAGATCCTTAGGTGACGTCACCACTCCACGCTACGACGGTCGCCGACATCAGGCAGCCGCTACCTGCTCTAAGCGAAAAAGATTGCCCGCCGGGAATATGGGTAGCGGCCCGTCCTCATTCCGGGGGCGCCAGCATTTGGAACCCGCGGAGGATCTCGGCGGTCTCGTCCTGGTAGCGCGGATTCAGCGGGTCCTTGGTCTGGCTGGTGACCGTGGCGGCGTAGGTCCGGTTCCCGGTGTGCAACACCGCCATCATCACCTGGGCCGGCAGCCGGCCCACCGCGCCCATCGGCGGGGTGGTGTATTCGACCCACTCGGCAGGCAACCCGCACAGCTTCTCCTCGGCGACCGTCACGTCGGTGGCCCCGAGTCCATCCACCAGCGACTCCCGCTGCGCGTCGAACACTTCCGCCGCAGTCGCAATGCCGGGCCTGCTCTCCAGCGTCACCACCACTGTGGGGGCGAAGTTCTCGCTCGTGAGGTCCACATTGGTCATGGTGAACCGGATGACCTCGTTGTCCATCGCCGAGTAGCGCTCCCAGCCGGCGGGCTGAGGGATTCGCAGGACCGGGTCGTCGGCGTCGACCGATTCGATGTCGGTCAGCGGCGCGTCCACCTCGGCGCACTCCGCGGCTCCGGTGGCGGATTGGCCAGTGGACAGCTCGTCGGACGCCACCGGTTCGGCGTCGACGTACCGCGTGCACGACGCGGTGAACACCGATGCCGACGCAATGAGGACCACCAGGATTCTCGGTGCCATCAACACACCGCCACCCTATCGGTGCCACCGCCGCGGGCCCGTTCAGCTTCGAGGCTGCCCGACCCGGTGCTCGATCATCAGATCGACGAACAGATCCGGGTCCTCGAAGTAGGGTGCGTGCCCGCAGCCCGGCATCAGTTCCAGCTCGACGCCGGGCAGGTTCTGCTGGGCGTGCGTGCCCATCGACGGTGGCGTCCAGAGGTCGTCGGCGCCCCACACCAGCAGCACCGGCAGCTCAGGCAACAGCTCGGCCAGTTTCGAGTCCTGCCGCGCGTCATTGCAGCACGTGTCGAGCCAGCCGGCGATCCGCGTCAAGGCTTGATAGGCGCCGGTCGAGGAGTTGATCATCGACTCCTCCCGCACCCACGCATCGGTCACCAGCGCCGGATCTGCCACCAGAAAGGACAGCTTGCGTCGCACCCCGGCCTCGCTGCCGTCGGAGAGCACCTCGGCGGGAGTGTGGAACTCCTGCGGAAAGTCCCCGATCCCCACGGCGCCGATCAACACCAGCCCGGCCACCAGGTCCGTCCGCTCCACTGCCAGGTAGGCCGCGACGTGGCCGCCGAGCGAGGTGCCTGCGATGGTGACCTTCGACAGCCCGAGTGCATCGAGAACGCCGGCGATCACATCGGCGAAACCCGCTGCGCTGTAATCGATGTCCTCGCGTTTCTCGGCGAAACCGTGGCCGGGGAAGTCGATGGCCAACACCCGGAAGCCCGCCTCGACCAGCCCCGGCATCGTCGGGACCCAGCGATCGGCGCGCGAACCCGCCCCGTGCAGACACACCAGCACGTTGTCACCGGAACCCGCTTCCACCACCCGGGTGGTGACTCCGGCACCCGTGACGGGATAGGAGATCACCGCATTGCGGCCATGGTGGAACGGGTAATGCGTTGTCCGACTTGCAGTTTCCTGGGTCGTCACGATGCGGGAGCTGGGCGCACCGCCAACGCCTCGATCTCCACGAGCGCTTCTTCCTCGACCAGACCACCGATGATCAGCAGCGTGTTCGGCGGGTACACACCGGAGGGATAGATCTCCGGGAACTTCTCTTTACGGCCCCGCATGAACTCCGGGATCATCTCTCGCCCGACCACGTAGGTGCGGAACCCGATCACGTGCTCGAAGCCCAGTCCGGCGGCCGCCAGTGCGACACCGAGGTTGTCGAAGGTGGTCTTGACCTGTTCGGCGCCGGACGCCGTGGGGAAAGTGCCGTTGACGTCGGCACCCATCTGGCCGGCCACGACGATGATGTCGCCGGGTGTCGCGATGGCCAGGGTGGAGTAGTCGCCGAACTTGGGCAGTGGGGCATCTTGATAGGTGATCACGTGCGAATTCTCTTTTCTCTCGGTTGGGGCAGAACTAAACGGTGTAGCGGACGGCGCCGGTACCGCAGATCCAGGCCGGGGTGGGCTGGTAGGTGAGCACCTCACACGGAGCTCCGTTCATCGCGCCGGCGACGGCCATCCAGTTGAGGATCTCGTGCCCACCGTGGCCGCCGCCTTTTTCGACGTCGTCATAGGTCCAGCCGAACAGTGTCTGCATGTCACCGGTGCTCAGCAGTCTCAGGAACTCCAGATCCCACTCGGGGTTCACGCAGTCGTCGCCCATCTCTTCGGCCATCCTGATCTCGTACGGGCCGATGTCGGTCCACAGATCGGGGTCGCGCTCCAGGTAGCTGCGGCCTTCGTTCTGGAAGGTCTTCATCCGGGTGAGGAAGTCGTCGGACTCGCGGCTGGGCTCCCAGATCGGTGGCCAGTGCGACAGACCACCGGTGGCCCAGAACATGATTCGCTCACCGCGATCCTCGACGGCCGTGCGGACCGCCGCACCGAGTTCGTAGGCGCGCTGCATCGTGATCAACGGTGGGGTGAACACGTTGATGTAGATCGGGATGATCGGGATGTCGCCCTCGGGGCGAATCAGTTTCAGCGGCACCATCAGGTTGTTGCCGAACTCGGCGCTGCTCATCCGGGCGGCGTCGATACCACCGCCGACCAAGCTGCGCAGAATGTGTTCGGCGAGATCCTTGGCCCCGCCGATGGACTGCGTCCGGTCGAATTTCAGCAGTTTCAGTAGGTGCTCGCCCGGACCGGTGTGCTCGTCGGCGACCCCGACACTGATCGATGGCATCAGAGTGCGGAAGTGATTTTCGAAATGGTCATCGAGGAACGCGATGATGACATCGGGTTTCGCCTCGTCGACAGTGTTTTTGAGGTCGTCGAACGCCGCGAACACCGCTTTCTGCTCCACATCGGTGGCATCGTCGGGCCAGCCGAGGATGCCCGGAGCGTGCGACACCGACAGTGCACCGACTACCGGCATGTCGGTTCTCCGTTCTGATCGTGTTGGACGGCACACCCACGCCGGCGATCTGCGCACCGCGTCGTGCCTCGGGGGACGTACTGGACTAACTGCAACCAACTCCTCCTACGCTTTTCGTGGTGTCGGCGACGGCACCTGAGAAGGCTTCTTCGGTGCCGCCGAGGAAGATGTGCGAGAAGCTCGGATCGGCACGCAGGTCGGCTGCCGAGCCTTCCCTGCGCACCCGGCCGGAGGCCAGGACATAGGCCCAATCTGCCGATGCCATGGCCAGATTGGCGCGCTGCTCCACCAGCAGGATGGCGATACCGCCGGCTTTCAGCTCCGCGAGCTGCTCGTCGAGCAACCTGGAGGCCATCTCCTCGGTGAGA
>JBEVFK010000173.1:0-34355 GCA_040512325.1 Mycobacterium sp.
GGGATTCTTGGTCTGTCTGTTCATGTCGCAGTTGCCAGATTGGGAGGACGGTCTCGCCGGGGCGAGCTTGTTCTTCTTCAGCTTCGTGGTGGTCGCGTTCTTCCGCAGTTCGCACATCAAGTTCGGCGACAAAATCATCGCGGCATGGCCGTCGTACCGGCGTCCTGACAGCCCTCCTGCGCTCAGTCGCGACGATCGAGGTTGGCGTGAACGTTGATAGGGGTGGTTGGTGAGCTCTGATCCTCTTCTAGGGGCCGTCCTGACGGCGCTCGTAATCGGTGCAGTCGGCGGCAGCGTTCCGTTGTGGAAGTCGGCCACCTTATCGCCAGATTCTGTTGAGCGGCTCGTGTACTGGTCGTGCAGTGCGGTGGTGGTCGTTCTTGGTTCTGTCTCGCAACTGCCTTACTGGCAAGGTGCATTCTTCGTCGGGGGTTGCTCGGCAATAGCGCTTGCCGGCATTGCGTTCTACTGGACCAATCACGTCAAGATCGGTGGACGTGTCTACGCGGCGTTTGAACACAACCGTCGGCCAGATCGCCCGCCGGCGCTGAGCAGCGAGGATCGAGATTGACGCCAGGGTCGTGAAACTCGCGGCGGGACAGCCCTGGGTGCAGTCTCGTGAGTATCAATCAAGACGATTAACCCCAGATCGTGACTTGACCCTCGGCGGCGCGACCCCAACGATGGACGGATGCGCCGACTGCTGAGAGTGCTGTCCGCGGCCGCCTGCATCTTGACCCTGGCGATCGCCTCGGCCCCGGCGAGTGGCGCGCAGTACGACCCCTGGTTCGCTCCCAACGTCGGCGCCGCCACCCAGGTACTCGCGGTCACCGGCACCGGGGGATCGGATGCCAAGTTGGACGTCTGGCAGCGCACCGCGGCTGGCTGGCAACCGGTGAGCGCGGGCATTCCGGCCAAGATCGGTGCCAAGGGCATGTCGCCCGATCACTACGACGGTTCGATGATGACCCCGCAGGGCATCTACACGTTGGACTTCGCATTCGGCACCGAGCCGAACCCCGGCGGCGGCCTCCAGTACGTGCAGGTGGGCCCCGACCACTGGTGGGACGGCGACATGAAGAGCCCCACCTACAACACCATGCAGGTCTGCAAGGAAGCCGACTGCCCGTTCAGCACCTCGCTGTCCGACGGCACGGAGAACCTGCAGATCCCGCAGTACGCCCACGCCGTCGTCATGGGTGTCAACAAAGAGCGGGTCCCCGGCAAGGGCGGCGCGTTCTTCGTCCACAGCACTGACGGCGGCGCGACGGCCGGCTGCGTCGCCATCGACGACGCCACGTTGGTGACGGTCATGCGCTGGCTGCAGCCGGGCGCGGTCATCGCTGTCACCAAGTAGTCGCTCATAGCTGGGCAAAAATCATGTCGCCTCTGCCGGAGCCGCCCAAAACATGGGGCTACAGAACCAGCGCTGCCCCCGGGGTCAGCTTGAAGTCCAACCCCTTCAGCGACATGGACGCCTCGTAGGTGCGCTGATACCCCGTCGACGCGATCTTCCACCCAGCCGCCGTCCGGCGGTAGGTGTCCTCGTAGAACGCTGCCCCGATGAGCATGAAGTCGAAGTCGGCCACGATCACCCGGTCCTGCAGATACCACCGGCCGGTCGCGGAGTCGCCGTCGACGACGATCTCCGGATGCGTCACGCGATGTTCGGTGATGACGTTGGCGGGCAGCGACACCCGCATGTACTCCACCAGAGCATCACGGTCGGTGAAGTGATGTTCCTCGCCCACGGACGAACCGTAATCGCCGACGACATCCTCGGTCAGAGCGTCCGAGAAGTCGGACCAATTCTTGGTGTCCAGTGCGCGAAGGTACTGGTACTTGACGCGTTCGATGTCTTCCCGATCACTCATGTAAAGACATTTAGCACACGTCACGCGCGAATCGAGGGGAACGAGTAGTGGACTACTCGTGCGCAGCACCCGTCATGTGGCTGACGTTGGTCGAATGGCTACTCAATACCGGGCCGCCGCCGGCGACACGTACCCAAATCTGGCTCGGCGTTTCTACGGCGACGCCCGGTTGGCGACGATGCTCGCCGCGGCCAACCGCCTGGACGACAACGACGCATTGCCCGAGGGGCTTGATCTCGTCATCCCGTACCTCACGCAGCGGCACGTCGTCAGAGACGGTGACGGTCTGTTCGATCTCGCCGAGCTCTACTACGGCAACGGGGCGATGTTCCCCGTGCTGTCGTCGGCGAATCACCTCACCGCGCCGCACCTCATAACACCGGGCCAGACACTGTTGGTGCCTGATTTGGTCAACGTCAGCAAGCACACCGTCTATCCGGGAGACACCCTGCGCGAGTTCGCCATTCGCTGGTACAACGACGCCGAGTGTGAGCAGGTGATCGCGTACGCCAATCGACTCGCGGAGCCTGCCCTCGAGGTCGGACAGGTGATCGTGCGGCCCGGCCTCAACCGCCGCCATGTCGTCGAGCAGGGCGAGACGTGGGCGCAGTTGAGCCAGTGGTGGTACGGCGATCCGGACCTCGACAGGTTGATCGCCGCGGCCAACCATCGTGCGGTCGACCAGCCTCCACCGGTCGATCAGGTGTTGTTCTTCCCTGACCTCGCTGAATTTTGACGCAAGTCCTAATAAGGTCACGACGTGACCAAACTCCTCGACGGGTACCTGAAGTCCCCGTTGTCAGGCATCGCACCCTGGATTCTGTTCTCCGTCCTGTCGACGCCGGGGCAATTTGAGATCGCGGTGTGTACCGCGCTGGGTCTCGCGCTCCTGACGTTGTGGCTGGGGCACCGACGCGGAGTCGGTGTGTATGCCCTCGATGTGCTGGGCGTGCTTTTCTTCGCGGTCCTGGCCGTGGTGGGACTCATGGTCGACCAGGCGAGTATCGAGTTTCTCGAAGTGTGGGCCGGTGAACTCACCAATATCGTGCTGGCGGTGTTCGTCATCGGCACGCTCGTCGCACGCCGACCCTTCACCCTGGCCTACGCGAAAAAGAATGCGCCAGAAGAGCATTGGAACAGTCCGCTCTTCCTGAAGATCAACTACGTCATCTCGTCGGTGTGGGCGGGAGCCTTTGTCTTCAATGCCGCCATGGGCTTTCTCGGCGACGCCGTGCTGCACGACTCGGACAACTTCTGGACCGCCTGGGTGCTGCAGCTGGCGGCTATCTTCTTCGCGATCAACTTCACCGAGTTCTACCCCGACCGGGCCACGGGGGACAAGCCCGCACCCGTCATGACACTGTTGGACTGGGTGCCGATGTTCGTCCTCATCGTCGGCATCTTCGGCTGGGTCACCGACGCCCTGCCGGACGCGGTCGGGATCGGGATGATCGTGGCGGGCATCGTGGGTAACGTGTTGGTAGGAAAGCTTTCTCCACCGAAGGAAGAGTCCACAGCATGAGCAAACTCTCTGTCATCTATTACTCCGCCACCGGGCATGGCGCTAAAATGGCGCGCCGGGTGTCCGATGCCGCCGAAGCGGCGGGCGCGGAGGTGAGGCTGCGGCACATCGCCGAAACCCGGGACCCGGCTTCCTTTGCCCACAATGACGCATGGGCAGCGAATTATGAAGCGACGAAGAATCTTCCGGCCGCCGATGGTGAGGACATCGTATGGGCCGATGCCGTGATCTTCGGAACGCCCACCCGATTCGGATCCCCGGCATCACAGTTCCGTACCTATATCGACACCCTCGGCGGCCTGTGGGCGAAAGGCAAGCTGGCCGACAAGGTGTATGCGGGCTTCACGTCGTCGCAGACTGAGCACGGTGGCCAGGAGTCCACGCTGCTGGCCCTTTACATCTCACTGATGCATTTCGGCGGGATCATCGTGCCGCCCGGATACACCGATGAGGTGAAGTTCGCCGACGGCAATCCCTATGGCGTGGGGCATGTCACCGGACCCGAGAACAAGGCCGAGCTGAGCGAGGCCACCGAGGCGGCCCTGGAACACCTGGCCCGCCGTGTCGTCTCGGTGGTCGACCGGCTCACGGGTTCAAATACCGGGTAGCCATTGCGACCAGCGTCCGGCGCTCGCGCTGCCAGTCGATCGACTGGTTCACGATCATCTCGGCCAACACCATTCCCCGCAGCGCGGCCCAGATCACCTCGGCGACATCGCGATGGGCGGGGTCATCGGAGATCAACCGGCCCAGGCCGCTGATCGCGTCGTTCATTTCGAGCAGGTGCTTCATGGACGAGTCGCCGAGGCTACCGCGGGTGGCACGCAGGATCTCGAACGCCGCCAGCGAGGTGGGGCTGCTGTAGCAGCGCCAGGCGATGTCGACGACGGTCTCGATGCGTTGCGGCAACGGCAGGTCGCCGACGTCGGCGGTTGACAGGCTTTCCAACAGCTTGGCCACGCCATCGTCCACCACCGCCATGAGCAGGCCGTTACGGTCGCCGAAGTGGTACTGGATGACGCCCCAGGTGACCCCGGCGCGTTCGGCGACATGCTTGGCCGTCGCGGCCGGAAACCCTTCCTCCACCACGCAGCGCACCGTCTCGCTGATGATTTTGGCCCGCGTGTCGTCGCCGCGCTTGCGGGGAGCGGCGGTGGTTCGCGTGGGCACAGACGAAGTTGTCATCGTTGACTTTATAACATTGTCGGGTCTATGTTTGGGGCGTGACTGCAGCCCACAGCCGTTACGCGTCGCTGTCGAAAGACGAACTCGTAACGCTCGTGCCCGAGCTCCTCCTGATCGGCCAGATGATCGATCGCTCTGGAATGGCTTGGTGCATAAGCAATTTCGGACGCGAAGAGATGCTGCAAGTGGCCATCGAAGAGTGGATGGGCGCCAGCCCGATCTACACCCGGCGCATGCAGAAGGCGCTGAAGTACGAAGGTGTCGACATCTTCACGATCTTCAAGGGTCTGCAGCTCGACATCGGCGCCCCGCCCCAGTTCATGGACTTCCGCTATACGGTGCACGACCGCTGGAACGGGGAGTTCCACCTCGATCACTGCGGAGCGCTGCTCGACGTCGAACCCATGGGTGAGGATTACGTGCGTGGTATGTGCCACGACATCGAGGATCCGACGTTCGATGCCACGGCCGTGGCCACCAACCGACGCGCCCAGATCCGGCCCATTCACCGGCCGCCACGAACGCCGGCCAATCGGACTCCGCACTGCGCCTGGACAGTCAAGATCGACGACTCGTATCCCGAGGTCGAAGACCATCCCGCCCTCGCCGTCGTCGGCAAAAGCCGTGCTGCCACTTGGGAATTGGCGCCTATCGATGCCAACGAGGACGGGCTTGCCGATTATTCGGGCCCACTGCAGGCGGACTTCGACTTCGCCGCGTTCTCGCATTCGGCGCTGGTGCGCATCGCCGACGAGGTGTGCTTGCAGATGCACCTTCTGAACCTGTCGTTCATCGTCGCGGTGCGGGCGCGCGGCGACGAGGAGCTCACCCGGAAGATCTGCACCAAGCAGCTGATCGGACTGGCCGGTATCGCCGCCGAGCGCATCCACAAAGCGTTGTCACTGCCGGGCGGTGTCGCAGGTGTGCAACGCGTGCTCGAACTGCATCCCCTGCTCAATCCGGCCGGCTACGTGGTCGCCGAGATCAACGCGGGCCGGGTGCATGTGCAGAATTCGGCCTCCCACGACGACGGCAGCTGGATCTCGCTGTGCGGACCGGCGTCCACTGCGCCGCTGCAGGCGATTGCTACGGCGGTCGATCCGCATATCGGCGTCCACGTCACCGGCACCGACGCCGAGTGGACGCTGGAACTGCAGTACAGCGATACCGTGGCGAAAGAGGCCTCCGAGGTCGAGGTCGTCAAATTCAGCGGCGGCGCGACATTCGAATTCGAATCGCGTAAGTCGTTGCCCCTGATCGTTGTTTGAAAGGCGGACCTGAGCCGATGACCTACCGCGTGGTGCAATGGGGCACCGGCGAGGTGGGCCGCGATTCGTTGCGCGGCATTCTCGACCACCCCGATCTCGAGTTGGCCGGCGTCAAGGCTTTCACTGATGCCAAGCACGGTGTGGACGCCGGCGAACTGGTGGGGCGAGCGCCGGTGGGGATCGCTGCCACGACGTCGGTGGACGACGCCCTGGCCGGACCCGTCGACTGCGTGCTGTACACGCCGCGTACACCGTCGGTGCCGGAAGTGTGCCGCATCCTGGAGTCCGGCATCAACGTCGTGACCACGTCGTTTGCGTTTCATCAGGCCCGGGCAGATCCCCAGGATCGCGACGACCTGCACCGGGCGTGCACCCGCGGTGATAGTTCGCTGCATGGAACCGGCCTCAACCCGGGCAATCTGGGCGCCGTGCTGCCACTGGCCATGGCGGGCATGTGCCGCGAGATCGAACAGGTGACCATTCAGGAACGCGCGGACTGGTCGATGTACGACAGCGCCGACATCACCTTCGGCCAGATGATGTTCGGCGCCCACCCGGCCGACGTCACTGTGGACAGCCCGTCGCTGCAATACACCAGTGACCTTTTCCAGCAACAGGTTTGGCTGCTCGGCGACGCACTGGGAGCCGACCTCGACGAGGTGGTCACCGATCTGGAACTCGTACCAGCCGGCGCTGACCGCGAGGTCCTCGGCCGTCACCTCTCGGCAGGAACCGTCGCCGGTCAGCGGTGGCGGTGGTCGGGCCGTCGTGCCGGCGTCACGGTGATCGAGGTCGAGACGCTGTGGATGCTGGGCGAGCGACAGCCCAAGCACTGGCCGACACCCCAGCACGGCTGGACCATCACGATCGAGGGCAGCCCGTCACTGCAGGCTCACGTGGTGACGCTGGCCAGCTTCCGCCGTGAGGTGCCGATGAGCGAGCACGTGCATTCGGCCAGCGTCGCCACCGCCATGCAGGCCGTCAACGCCGTGCCTGCAGTGTGCGCCGCGCCCGCAGGCTTTGTGACGATGGCGCAACTTCCGCTGGCCTGGATCCCACGCATAGCTGGCGCATAACAATCTCATACCGACCTCATATCGGTGAAAAACATGCTGGCAGAGCCCTGTTCGCACGGACTGCGGCAGCCATGGCGGAGTGTCGGGTTGCCCGGAACCTGGGTCCAACGACTAGGGTGGGCTCTCGACCGCCAGCTAAGAGCCAGGTGCGAACACAAGGTGTAGCCAGTGAGCGACCCCTACGGGTTGTCGATCGGAACGACCAATCTGGTCGTGGCGCGTGTCGGAGTACAGCCGGTGACGCGTCGCTCTGTGCTGACCTTGTACGGCCACCGCCCCGCCGAAGTGGGCTTACCGTCCGATAATCCGAACCTCACCGAGCCTGGCCTGGTGCTGCGCGGCTTTGTGGAACGCATCGGCGACCCGGTGCCGCTGGTGGCGGTGGACGGATCACCACATCAGGCCGATCAGCTGCTGGTCGAGGCGCTCGGCGCCATGACGGATGCCGCGGGAGGTCTCGGGCCCGCCAGTGATGTCGTGATCGCCGTGCCCGCGCATTGGGCCGGAACCGCCGTCCGTGCCCTGGAAGCGACTCTGCGCGGCAACCGCAAACTCGCCCCCAGCGGAGTGGCCCCCAGGATCATCTCCGATGCCGTGGCGGCGCTGACCGCGCTGCAGGTGAACCCGGGGCTGGCCAGTCGCGGAATCGTCGCGCTGCTGGACTTCGGCGGCAGTGGTACCAGCATCACCCTCGCCGACGCCGCCGCGGGTTTTCGTCCGATCGCAGAGACCGTGCGGTACCCGGATTTCTCCGGAGATCAGATCGATCAGGCAATTCTGACCGCGGTGCTGGCCGACATGTCCAACCGAGGCGATGTGGATCCCGCCGCGACCGCAGCCGTGGGATCGCTGGCGCGGCTTCGCGACGAGTGTCGCCGCGCCAAGGAGCGGTTGTCGGCCGACACGGCGACAACTGTGAGTGTGCAACTTCCGGGCGTCAGCACCGAGTCTCGCTTGACCAGAGCAGAACTCGATAATCTGGTGCAGCCGGGACTGAGTGGAGTGCTCGGCGCGCTCGAGGATCTGCTGCAGCGCAACCGGATCGGCTGGGCGGATATCAGCGCCATCGGTACCGTGGGTGGTGGGGCCGCGATTCCGATTGTCACGCAAGCGCTTTCGCAGCGCTCGTCAGCTGCCGTGGTCACCACTGCGCTGCCGGCACTCGATACCGCAGTGGGCTCGGCGCTGATCGCGGCGCGTGGCCCCGACGCCGACGCGCCCACCGGGCTGTCCACCGCCCTGGGGGACGCGGCGACGTCGAGTCTCGGGGGACTCGGTCTGGGCGGCGCCACGTTCGGCGTCGACCCGAATGCCCCTGGATCATCGACGTTCCGCGCACTGGCGTGGTCGCAGGACGACGACAACGTGGCCGAACCCGTGCCTTACCAAGGTGAGTACGAGCCGCCGCGCTATGAGACCTCCGACAACCCGTACGCCCTCGAGCCCGGGGTGCGACCGCAGGTGGAGTACACACCGGCGACGGGCACCTTCGACGCGCCGTCCAAACCCTGGTACCGGTTGCCGCAGTTGGCGCTCGCGGCGGCTGCTCTGATCGCCGTGGTGGCGCTGGGCGGGGTGGCGTACACCCTGACCACCGACTCGTCGAGCACTGACACCACCTCCACCACCGTGCCGCCCCCGCCGCCACCGGAAACGACCCTGCCCCCGCCGCCGCCGGAAACGACCTTGCCGCCGCCACCGCCACCTGTGGAGACCACGTACGTTCCTCCGCCACCGGAGACGACGTACATCACCATCACGCCGAGCCAGGCGCCGCCACCGCCGACCACCACCACGACGACCACCACGCCGCCGACCACGACGACCACAACAACCACGACCACGACGACAACAACCACAACGACGACCACGCCACCGACGACCACGACGACGCCACCGACGACCACTACGACGCCGCCGACGGTGACCACGACGCACCTGAACATTCCGTTCCTGCCGATCCCGATCCCGATTCAGGTGCCGGTCCAACCGCAGCCGTAGCGGTCGCGGGCCTCAGCGGTTCATCGCTCGCGCCGCAGTGCCACAGCGGTGACGTCGTCACCGTCATGTCGGCTGCCTGCTGCGGCGCACAGCTCATCTACCACCGCTTGCGGGCTGATTCCATCTCGGTTGACACACTGGGTGATCGCCTGCTGAAGCCCGTCGACAGAGCCACCCCAAAGATCGAGTACGCCGTCGCTGACGAGCAGGATCGTGTCCCCCGGTGCCAAGTTGCCGGAAAGTTCCCGCCATCGTTCGCCGAACCCCAACGGCATGTCATCGGAAGCGAGTCGTTCGGTCTGTCCGGATCCGGCCCGGGTGATGAAATGCAAGCCGTGGCCGGCGTCGGTGAAGCGAAAGTCACCAGACTCCATATCGACAAGCACGTAGGCCAGGGTCACAAAGGCGCTCACCCGCCGCAGGTCGCCTTCGAGGACGCGCGCGGTGTCCGAGACGACCTGCGATGGACTGGTAGCCGGATCGTGGGACCGCAATACGGCGCGGGTCGCTGCCGCCAACATGCCTGCGTCCATGCCCTTACCCATGACGTCGCCGAGGCTGATCACTGCAACGTTGGGGTTTCCGACGCGTACGTCGTAGAAGTCGCCGCCTACCTGGTTCGCCGGTGTGGTGGAGGTGCCGAACGCCCAGCCCGGGGTGTCCGGCAATCTGTCGGGCAGCAGCGCACGCTGCACTTCGGCGGCCCGGTTCAGTTCATCCTGCTCGAGCTGGCGCACCCGTAGCGATTCCGTGATGTCGTGGAAGTGAAGCGCCAACAAGGTGCCATCCGGACGCGGGGCAATCACCGCGATACTGACATTGAGGCTGCGCCCATCGGCCAGCGTCAATGCCAGACGCGCGTTCCCTCCGACGAGCGAATCCGCGGCCACGGAAAGCACTTCGGTCGCCTCGGGGCCGAGCACTGCGTCGAGCGTCGCGACTCCCTCGGTCAGCCCGGGAAGTAACTCCCGTGCCGATGGGTTGCTGCGCTCCACGATCCACTTGTCGGATGCGCGGGTCACCATGAGCTTGCCTGCGACCGACGAGTTGAAGCTCTTGAGGAACAAGTCTTCGCTCTCGTAGAGCCGCAATGACGTCGCCCGCTCGGATCCCACGACGAGGGACAATGCGAGAAAGACCACCACCATCGACATCTGAAAAACCTGCAATGTCACGGTCCCGACCGCCGGTCCCAGGCGGTCGAACGAGAACGGGCCCGTGCCGTGAGCGCTGCCGGCCGACGCAATCACCGCGATCGCCAACATCACGAGCAACAGCAGCCGCGTCGACATCCGCAGTGCCGCCCATACCAGAGGCAGGAACAGCAGGAAAGCCAGCGGGAGAGCATCGTTCACTACGAATACCGCGATGGCGACGCCGAGTGCCGCGAACACCTGCGCCGTGGACTCGACATACGTGGCGCGCTGCTGGCGGCGCGGAAGGTCCATGAACAGCGGTGTGAGCAACAGAATCCCGGCGGCATGCTTGGGTGCTGACGTCAGCAACCGGTCCCGCGCGCCCTCCAGGTCGCCGAGTAGCCAGGAGGAACCCCAGGCAAGCAGGCCGTAGAGAACTGATGTGGCAATGGCGATCAACAGGAACCTGCCGAGATCCCGTGACGTGGAGAGCGTCGGCCTTCGATCCTGTCGGCCGCGCAGCAGTAACGTGCCGACCAGCATCTCGATGCTCGCTGCGACGGTCAACGCGATGGCCAGCGGCGCAGGCCGGCCCGCCCACACCACAACTGGCAGTGTCACTGCAGCGACCGCCACCGCCAGGATCCAGGTGTGCCGCCGCGGGAACCGGATGCCCAGGCCAAGGGCAATGCCGGCGATCGGCCACCAGGCGGCTGTCGCCAACGCCGTCGGCCGGGTCTGCAGCGACAGCGCCGCCACCGCGAGCATGGCGAGCAGCATCCCGGCGATGAAGACCGAGTTCGGAATTTGCCAGTGGGTTCGTTGTGGTTCTGGCACCGGCGGCCACGTGTTGTGCGGTGGTCGACAGCCTGAAAGATCCGCGCCCGACGACTCAGCTGTGCTCATGGGGCTCGTTCCCCCGTCGCAGCATCAGCGTCCAGCGATTACCTTCGTCGGTGCACGAGTAGGACAACTCGTCCAGCACACGGAGAGCGATCGCCAACCCGCGGCCCCGCTCAGACATCTCATCGGGCATGCCCGTCTGACTCGGGTCGACCGACGTAGGCCGGCCATTGTCGGTCAGGGTCACTGTGACGGTATCCGGCAGGAGGTCCACCACCAGCCGGAGCCTCACCGGTTGCCCGTCACCTGAGTGCTCGATGATGTTGGAACCGATCTCGCTGACCGCGAGGTCCAGACACATCCGGGTGTATTCCGGGACTTCCCCAGCGGACCACGCCGCATCAAGCGTGCGTTGCATCTCTGCCAGCGTCTCGGGGCCGGTCACCGTCTCCAGAGCATGCTCAGTCATCAGTCATCAAACGCGGTGTCCGCCGAGTCGTAGTTGGGCAGCACCCGATTGAGGTTCGTCAACTCCAGCACGGTGCTGACTTGCTGTGGAGTGGCCGTGATTCGCAGATCGCCACCTGCCTGGCGCGCCATCTTCAAACCGGAGATCAGCGCGCCCAACCCAGACGAATCGATGAACTCGGTGGTGCTGAGATCAACGACAATGCGGCTGATGCCGCCGTCTACGATTCCTTGAAATTGTTTGCGCAGGTTGGACGCACCCACCATGTTCAGCCGACCCGTCGGCTGAATTACGGTGACATCCGGTCCAATCTTGCGGGTGGCGAAGTCGCCCATCGCTCTCCTTTTTTGGCTCAGACGTGGTTCTGCGCCGCCGGAATCAGCACCTGAGCCGTTCAATTAAGTACGCAAGAATCACAATAGGGCGACCGCAACCCTCGGCAGTAGGAATGAGCTGAGAATTGACCAACATCATTCCGAGAGCCTGGCAACAACCCAAACAGCGGTTTGGCCCTTGAAGACGTGCTGAAGAGTACACATTTCCGGACATTTCCGATACCGGCCGGCAAAATAGAGAATTTAGGCAAGCCTGTGTTTAGGTGAGCCGGAAAGCCCGGCAAATATGTAGTTGCGTGTCCGGCGGCCTTTGGTACGGTTTGGATTCCTGGTTCTGACCAGCCGATCTGCGAAATTTTGCCCAAGATTCGAGGCCTGCACCTACACGCCGTTGCAGATGGGCCGGGGCGATGTGCACCGGTTAACCTTGGGTGCCGCGAATTCGGGCGTATAAAGAGCTGTGGATATCTGAGTTCCCGGCGCCACGAGACCCGCCCGACTATCCTTACTCAAACAGAGACGCGAGCTATCAGACGAGCGCGAGCCGTGCGGAGGTGGCAAGTATTTCTGAAACTGAACGCCGTGAAATAAGGGAAGGCCTTATCGCGACGGTTGTTGGAGCCGGCGTAGATGACTTTGCGACGAATCGACTCATTCAACTGATTTCGGCGAATCCTGACGCCCTCGAATCCGTGATTCGGTTTTCTCTGAATGATTCAGCGCGGCTGCGTGCGCTCGACCGAACCGGCCTCATGCACGCTGGTCCGCAGGCTGCACTCGATGGCGTCGCGTCGTTGACGGCAGAGGCTCTTGCCACCCCCTTCGCCGCGGTGTCACTGCTTGACGGCACCAGGCAACTGCTTGTGGGATGCAATACCCCGTCGGGGGCCGACGAGCGGTGGCGCCCGGTCGGGCTGTCCATATGCAAGTTCACGGTCGCAAGCGGTATTCCGTTCATCGTCGACGACGCCACCGTGCACCCGCTCCTGGCGGACCATCCGGCAGTGATCAGTGGAGCCGTCGGTGCCTACGCCGGCGTCCCGTTGTTCAGCGATGACGACCAAGCGGTCGGCACGTTGCACAGCTGGGACAACCGCCCTCGACGTTGGACCAGCGGTCAGATCATCGTTCTGCAGGATATGGCTGACCTTGCGAGTGCCAAGATCTTCCGTCGGCCGATATGACGAGCGTGGCGGCGATCATCTGGCGCCCGGCTGACGCTGCTGGTCCATCACAAAGGCGGGACTGAGCGTCGTGGCGATACGGATGTCTGGCACTACCGGAACGCCGACAGCCCTGGAGCCTGGTCAAGGCGCGGCCGCGAGGCGTATGCCGTTTGCCGAATTCGTTCCCCACAGTTCGTCCGCCACGATCATTGCCCTCGCGATCGACATCGCATCCGCGTCGATTGCGGTTGCCGTAGGCGTGTGGTGGTCGTCGAGGGCGGAGGACGTCGTTTCGCCGTGGACGGCGGCATTGTTCGTGCCGGTGGTCGTGATCCTTTTGGCATTGCAAGGCTTCTACCGTCGCAGACTCCACCGAAGCTTCATCGACCAGGTCGGATCAATCGAGACCAGCATCGCACTCACCTCCATTCTTCCGCTGAGCGTCGCGAATCTTGGTGATTTGCCTGGTCTCTCGGGAGCGGCCGCGTCCAGAATCTGGATCTGTGCGGCGTTGCTCATGCCGGCGCTGCGGCTGCTCCATGGGGCAGTCAGGAAAAGGCAGCGCCGATTCAACACGCCGACCCTCATCGTGGGAAATGGGCTGGTCGCGACACGGGTCATCGAACGCTTGAAGGCGTCACCGGAGTACGGCTTGACGCCGATCGGGATCATCGACGTCGAGCCGCCAGGGTCGGAACACGCCGTGAGACGTGCGCTCGACACTGATGTCCCTGTGCTGGGGCCACCCGAGGACATTGACGACGTCATACAGCGGACGGGCGCGCAGGCAATAGTCATCACCTTCTCCCCAGTGCGCGACGAGCTCCTCACGCGGGTGGTTCAGGTCGGACATCGACACAAGATGCGGGTATGGGCTGTTCCCCGCATGTTCGACGTGGTGGGTGAGCGGGCATTTGTCGAACACATCGGCGGCCTGCCACTGTTGGCGCTGCCGCACACTGACCCGCACGGAGTGCAGTTCACCGTCAAACACATCCTTGACCGCATCGCCGCGGCTCTCGGTCTGCTGGCGATCTCCCCAGTGTTCATCGCCCTGATCGTGTTGGTCCGGCTGAGTTCGCCGGGCCCGATCTTCTTCCGGCAGGATCGAATCGGCCGCGACGGCAAGGTATTCGAGTGTCTCAAGTTCCGCACCATGCGCCCGCCGAGGTCGTCTGACGCCGAATTCAAACCGGCGTCAAGCTCGGCGCCCGGTGGCGTCGAAGGCGAAGATCGGCGGACGGCGGTCGGCAAGCTCATGCGGTCGACCTCGATGGACGAGCTGGCTCAGTTGATCAATGTCCTCCGAGGCGAGATGAGCCTGGTGGGCCCACGTCCCGAACGACCGCAGTTCGTCGAGTACTTCGAAATCCAGATTCACCGCTACGGCGAACGTCACCGGGTGAAAGCTGGAATGACGGGTTGGGCCCAGGTGCACGGGCTGCGCGGCCAGACTTCGATCGCCGATCGGGTCGAGTGGGACAACTACTACATCCAGAACTGGTCCCTGGCGCTGGACTTGAAGATCCTTCTGCTCACGCTGCCGGCGGTGATCCGCGGCGCCGATTGAGGTCCGCAAGGGCAGCGATCCACCCGCATTTCCTCACCCGAACTCACATTTCGGCGAGGCGGTTGTGGCCGGTGGCACACTGGAGTGATGAGCAGCAATAACCCCTTCGGCTTCGACCCCGAGGACTTGGACCGCATGGTCCGCGAAGCAGGCGAAGGTCTGCGTGACGCATTCGGCCGGGTCTTCGAGTCTTCGGGGCAGCGCGGCGCGTGGAACGTGTTCTTCGACCAGGCAGCAGGGCCACGTCCGCGGCCGGAACCCGAGACCACGGGTGACGCCGGCGACGGCGTATGGGCGATCTATGCGGTGACCGAGAGCGGGTCGGCCACCGTCGAGCAGGTCTTCGCCACCGAGCTCGACGCCTTACGGGCCAACAAACACAACACCGATGCCAGGCGGAAGGTGCGCTTCCTGCCCTACGGCATCGCCGTCAGCGCGCTGGACGAGTTGGAGAGTCCTACCGACGAGGCTTAGCGAGTCGTCTTCGGAGTGCCCGTCGACCACAGCGCCCACGCAATGAGTACCGGCTGGAAGAACAGCCGGACGAGTCGTTTGGTGTCGCTGTCGAGCCCGAAGCCGTCGCGCTTGTTGACGAACTGGGCGATGTTGCCCGGGAACACCGCGACGAAGAACGCCGCCAGAAGTCGGCCCACCAGCACGCGGTCCCGATTGAGCAGGGCCAGCCCGGCGCCGAGCACGATCTCGACCCCGCCCGAGGCCATCACCACGCCGTCGGCGTCCATGGGGACGGACTTGGGCACCTGAGCCTGGAACTCCTTGCGGCCCCAGAACAGGTGACTCAACCCGGCAAACACCATCGCACCGGCCAGGACCAGGCGAGCCACCGTGCGTGCCGGGGTGGTCGGTGGCTTGGCGGGTAGAGCCGGCGGCGGCACAGCGGCGGGCAGCGGTTGCTCAGCAGAGGTCATCCACGAAAAGTACCCGCAGCCGCCGCCTCCCTACCAACCGGTTGCGTGGGCGGCATTTTTAGGAATGTTTCCTGTCAATCTCCTGGGAGACGGGAAAATATCCTCCCCTCGGGATGCTTCATCCAAGTTTTACGTCCAAGATGGCAACCCGAACTTGAAAGAGGCGTAAACGTGGACGGGATTCGTCCACGTAGCGAACGAGGGAGCCCGATGAGCACTCTGCGCACAGCCCTGCGCAAGGCAACTGTCCTGTCCTGTACCGCCGCTGTCGCGGTCTTCGGTGTTGCCGCCTGCGGTAGCGACGAAGGATCAGGGGGAGCCGAGGGATCGGGCGGTGACATCAACATCACGATGACGTCGTTCCCCGACTACATCGACCCGCAGCTGTCCTACACGGTGGAAGGGTGGGAGACGCTGTACAACGTCTACACGCCGCTGCTGACCTACAAACACGCCAAGGGCGAGGACGGCACCCAGGTGGTCCCGGGGCTGGCCGCCGACATGCCGGAGGTGTCCGAAGACGGCAAGACCTACAAGCTCAAGTTGCGGCCGGACATGTTGTACTCCGATGGCACTCCGATCAAGGCGTCGGACTTCACCTACGCGATTCAGCGCCTCTTCAAGGCCGACTCCGGCGGTTCGGTCTTCTACTCCGGCATCGTCGGTGCCCCCCAATACGCCGACGGCACCGCCGACACGATCAGCGGCATCGTCACCGATGACGCCACCGGCGACATCACCATCACCCTCGACGGCCCCAACGGCACCTTTGAAAACGTCCTCGGGCTGATGTTCTCCGCACCGGTGCCGCCCAGCACTCCACTGGCCGAGGACGCGACCAACAGTCCGCCGCCATCGAGCGGACCGCTGATGATCAGCAGCGTCGAGGCGCCGCAGACCATGACGCTGGAACGCAACCCGAACTTCCAGACCGTCGTCGACGCGGGTGCCACCGAAGTCGCCGACGTCAATGTCGACAAGATCACCGTCGTCCAGAACAAGAGCAACACCGCACAGGTCACCGGCGTCGAGCAGAACACCATCGACTTCATGGTCGACCCGCCGGACGCCGACCGCCTGCAAGAGGTGAAATCGCGTTTCGGCGAACGATTCCGGCTCGAGGAGTCGATCAATACCTACTACTTCTGGATGAACAACCAGACTGCACCGTTCAACGATGTGAAGGTACGACAGGCAATCAACTACGCGATCGACCCCGAGGCACTCAACCGGGTGTTCGGCGGACGTATGCACGCGACACAGCAGATTCTCCCGCCCGGCATGCCCGGTTACGAGGAGTACAAGCTGTACCCGGGCCCAGATATGGACAAGGCGAAAGCCCTGCTCGCCGAAGCGAATCCGGCGGACAAAGACATCACGGTGTGGACCAACGACGAGCCGGACCGCAAGCGGATCGGCGAGTACTACCATGACCTGCTCAACCAGCTGGGCTTCAACGCGACGCTCAAGGTGATCGCGGGCGACGTGTACTTCACCACGATCGGCAACCAGTCGACCCCGGATCTGGACACCGGCTTCGGCAACTGGTTCCAGGACTTCCCGCACCCGGATGACTTCTTCCGTCCGCTGCTGGACTCCGAAGCCATCCTGCCCACCAACGGCAACAACTTCTCCCGCGCGTCCATCCCCGCCCTGGATGCCAAGATGGACGAATTGCTGACCAAGCAGCTCACAGACGGTGACACCGAGCAGCAGTACGCGGCGTTGGACAAGGCGTACATGGAGCAGGCGGTCTGGGCGCCCTACGGCAACGAGCAGTACACCACGTTCGTGTCCGACCGGATCGACTTCGACAAGGCGTATAGCCATCTCCTGTTCAATCAGGACTGGTCGGCGCTGGCCCTGAAGTAGGGATGGCTACCCCCACTGACGCCGTTGAAGCGCCCGGGGACCCCGTACTGCCTGTCGGGGTTCCCGCTGCGCAAATCCAGGGTCGAAGCCCGTGGTATCTGGCGTGGCTTCGCCTGCGGCGCAACAAGGTTTCGCTTGCCTTCGGCGTGCTGTTCCTCCTGATCGTGTTGTTCTGCCTGGCGGCGCCGCTGTGGGCTGACCATGTGGCGCACACCGGCCCGAACCAGAACCACATCACCGACAAGGTGATGATCGACGGCCGCGAGACCGATGTGGTGTCCGTCGACGGCACGCCGATCGGGCCCGGGCTGCACGGCCGGTACCTGCTGGGTGCCGACCAGAACGGTCGCGACGTGATGGTGCGCCTCATGTACGGCGGCCGGACGTCCATCTACATCGGTGTGGCCGCGGCGGTCATCACCACACTGCTGGCCGTACTGGTGGGCCTGCTGTGCGGCTTCTACCGCGGGTGGATCGACGCCGCGCTGTCGCGGGTGATGGACGTGGTGTGGGCGTTCCCGGTGCTGCTGTTGGGCATCGCGCTGGGAACCGCACTCGCGTTGGGCGGGTTGAAGATCGGTCCACTGCAGCTCGCCGGTGACTCGCTGTGGATTCCGATCCTGATCATCGGACTGGTATACGTGCCGTACATGGCCCGGCCGATCCGTGGCGAGATCCTGGCCTTGCGGGAAAAGGAGTTCGTCGAAGCGGCGGTGGCGCAGGGCAAAGGGCCGGTGCGCATCATGGTCAGTGAATTGCTGCCCAACGTGGTGTCCACCATCATCGTGTTCTTCACGCTCAACATCGCCAACAACATGCTGCTGGAATCCGCGCTGTCGTTCCTCGGCGCCGGCGTGCGGGCACCGAATGCCTCGTGGGGCACCATGATCGCCGACGGGTACCAGACGATCTATACCGCGCCGCACCTGACCATCGTTCCCGGCTTGATGATCGTGTTGACGGTGTTGTCGCTCAACGTGTTCGGGGACGGTCTGCGCGACGCGCTGGATCCGCGCGCCAAGATCAGGCTGGAGCACTGAGATGCTGCGTTTTGTAGTCCGACGTCTGATCGGCATGGTCGGAGTGTTGTTCGCGATCTCGGTGCTGGTGTTCCTGATCTTCAACGTCATTCCCAACTCCGACCCCGCGGCGCGCATCGCGGGCAAGAACGCCGACCCTGAACTCATCGCGAGAGTCAGCGCCGATCTGGGCCTGGACCAGCCGCTGTATGTGCAGTACCTGACGATGATGAAGCAGATCTTCACCGGCCAGCTGACGTCGTATGCCAGCTCGCAGAACGTCGTCGAACAGATCTGGAAAGGGCTGCCCGCCACGCTGTCCCTCTGTATCGGCGCCGCCGTGCTGTGGATGGCGCTGGCGGTCTGGTTCGGGTATCTCAGCGCGATACACGCAGGCAAGTTCACCGACCGCGCGTTGACCATTCTGTCGTTGGTGGGCATCTCGATGCCCGTCTTCTGGCTGGCGGCAATTCTGTTGTACTACTTGAGTTTCAAAGCGGAGTTGTTCCCCACGAGCAGTTACGTGCCGCTGACGAGGGACCCGCTGGACTGGGCGTATCACCTGATCCTGCCGTGGATCACGCTGGCGGTGCTCTACGTCGGCTTCTACAGCCGGGTGCTGCGTTCCAACATGCTCGACGTGATGAACGACGACCACGTCCGGACCGCACGCGCCAAGGGCCTCACGGAACGACAGGTCCGCATCAAACACGTGTTGCGCAACTCGATGATCCCGATCGTCACGCTGTTCGGACTGGATTTCGGTGCCGTGGTGGGTGGCGGTGCCATCCTGACCGAAACCGTGTTCAACCTCAACGGCGTCGGCCTGTATGCGGGCCAGGCGATCGGGTCGTTGGACCTGCCACCGCTGATCGGGGTGACGATGTTCGGCGCGTTCTTCATCGTGCTGTTCAACACCTTCGTCGACGTGGCGTACGCATTCCTGGATCCACGAATTCGGCTCGGAGAGGCGGCACCGGTATGAGTCCAGTTTCTGAAGGACCCCTCTTGGAAATCGATGATCTGAGAGTCAGTTTCACCACCCAAGACGGTGTGGTGAACGCGGTGGAAGGCGTGTCGTTCGACCTGGCCGCCGGCGAAGTGCTGGCCATCGTCGGCGAATCAGGGTCGGGAAAGAGTGTCACCGCGCAGACCGTGATCGGGTTGACGCGTGCCCCGAACGCCACCATCGGCGGGCAGGTGAGGTTCCGCGGCCAGGACCTGACCAACCTCAGCGACAGCGAATTACGGCATATCCGGGGCGAACACATCGCCATGGTCTTCCAGGATCCGATGACATCGCTGAATCCGGTGTATCGGGTGGGTGACCAGATCACCGAGATGATCCGCGCCCACCGGGACATCTCTCGTGCCGAAGCCCGCGACCGGGCGATCGAGCTGTTGCGCACGGTCGGCATTCCCAACCCCGAACGGCGGGTGCGTGACTACCCGCACGAGTTCTCGGGCGGTATGCGCCAACGCGTGATGATCGCCATGGCACTGTCGCTGGAGCCTGATGTGCTGATCGCCGACGAGCCCACCACCGCCCTGGACGTGACGATCCAGGCGCAGATCCTGCAGCTGCTCGGTGATCTCAACGCCGAACGTGATCTCGCCGTGGTGCTGATCACCCACGATCTGGGAGTGGTGGCGGAGGTGGCCGACCGGGTACTCGTGATGTATGCCGGGCAGGTGGTGGAGGACGCCACTGTCGATGACATCTTCTACGATCCCCAACATCCTTATACCTGGGGACTTTTCGGGTCGCTGACGCCGCTGGATGCGCCGCAGCACACGCGGCTGCCGCAGATCAGCGGCGCCCCACCGTCACTGCTGGCGCTGCCTCCGGGCTGCCGATTCGCGCCGAGATGCCCGCACGCCTTCGGCCGCTGTGACGAGCCCCCGTCGCTGGACGCGAGATCCACTGCGGGACATCTGGACCGGTGCTGGCTGGACCCGGCGCAGAAGTCGACACTACGTGAGGTCGACGGTCGGATCGGTCTGCGGAAGCCGGTGACCCTGTGACGGGCGAGCCGCTGCTCGAGGTGACCGACCTGGTCAAGCATTTCCCCATCAAGGCGGGGGCGATCATCGAGCGCGAGGTCGCGCGGGTACGCGCCGTGGACGGCGTCAGCCTGACCTTGCGCGAGGGCGAGACGCTGGGCCTCGTCGGCGAGTCCGGATGCGGGAAGTCGACGCTGTGCCGGCTCATCCTGCAGCTGTTGACGCCGACCTCGGGATCGGTGCGATTCCAGGGCGAGGAATTGGTCGGCCGGTCCCGGCGGGACCTGCGACCGATCCGCCGGAACATCCAGATGGTGTTCCAGGATCCCTATGCCTCGCTCAATCCGCGCAAACGGATCGGGCAGATCATCGGTGATCCCATCGAGCTGCACGGCCTGGCCAGTGGCGCCGACGTCAAGCGGCAGGTGCAGGACCTGCTCGACCGGGTGGGGCTGCAGGCAGAGCACTACAACCGCTTTCCGCATGAGTTCTCCGGCGGGCAACGGCAGCGGATCGGGATCGCCCGCGCGCTGGCCCTGCGGCCCAAGCTGATCATCGCCGATGAGCCGGTGTCGGCGCTGGATGTTTCGGTGCAGGCGCAGATCATCAATCTGTTCGAAGATCTCCAGGACGAGTTCGGGTTGTCGTATCTGTTCGTCGCGCACGACCTCGGGGTGGTCCGGCACGTCTCGGACCGGGTGGCGGTGATGTACCTGGGCAAGATCGTCGAGACTGCCACGGCCACCGAGCTTTACGACAAACCGTTCCATCCGTACTCGAATGCTCTGCTCTCTGCGGTCCCGATACCCGATCCGCGGCGCAACGCCGCCCGCGAGCGTCTGATCCTCGAAGGTGACGTACCCAGCCCCATCGACCCACCGTCGGGGTGTCGCTTCCACACGCGGTGCCGCTGGGCCACCGAGATCTGCGCGGCCGACGAGCCGGACATGATCGAACGGGAGCGGGCGCACTCAGCGGCCTGCCATCACCCACGCAACCTGGAAACGACGGTGGCCGCCGGCTGAAAGGTCTTCGTTTGGTGGGCTGGGCCCGGGGTATCCCGGCCAGATGAATCAGCCCGATTCCTGTACTGAGGTGACCCTGGAAGTCGATGGGACCAGCCACTCATTGCGGGTCGACAACCGCCTCACCCTGCTTGATGCGCTCCGCGAACACCTCGACGTGCGATCTGCCAAGAAGGGCTGTGACCACGGCCAGTGTGGATCATGCACGGTCTTGGTGAACGGTCGTCGCGTGGTCAGCTGCCTGTCGTTCGTGGTCGCCGCCGACGGTGCGCGCGTCACCACCGCGTCGGGTCTGGGCAACGGGGACGACCTGCATCCCGTCGCGCAGGCATTCCAGGACAACGATGCCTTCCAATGCGGCTACTGCACACCCGGCCAGATCTGCTCGGCGGTCGGCATGCTCGATGAGGCGAAGGCCGGCGCGCCGAGCTTCGTCACCGAGGACTTCGACCTCCCCGCTGAGCTGACCGGCGACGAGATCCGGGAACGTATGAGCGGCAACTTGTGTCGCTGTGCCGCCTACGTCAATATTGTCGCCGCCATCGAAGAGGCGGCCACCCGATGAAACCCTTCGAATACCATCTGGCCGACAGTGCGGCCGATGCGGTGGCCACCCTGGTACGCCGTCCCGACGCGGCGTTCATGGCCGGCGGCACCAACCTCGTCGACCACATGAAACTCGGAGTGTCCAGTCCGAGCCTGCTCGTCGACGTCAGCCGTCTCGACCTCGCCGAGACGGTGACGCTGCCCGAGGGCGGGGTGCGAATCGGTGCGACGGTGCGCAACAGTGATCTGGCTGCCGACCCGGTGATCCGGGCGCACTATCCGGCGCTGACCCGCGCCCTGCTGTCGGGTGCCTCGGGCCAACTCCGCAACGCCGCGACCACTGCAGGCAATCTGATGCAACGCACCCGGTGCGTCTACTTCCAGGACGTCACCACACCCTGCAACAAGCGCAGTCCGGGCACCGGTTGCTCGGCGATCGGCGGGTACGTCCGCTACCACGCCATCCTGGGTGCGTCGCCGGACTGCGCGGCTGTGCATCCGTCGGATATGGCGGTCGCGATGTGTGCGTTGGACGCGCAGGTGGTGGTGCAGGGGGAAAGCGGTGAGCGACGGATCCCGATCGAGGAGTTCTACCGGCTGCCTGGTTCGGAACCGGACCGCGACACCGTGCTGCGTCACGGCGAGCTCATCACCGCGGTGGAACTGCCTGCACCGCCGGAGGGCGCGGTGTCGAACTACCGCAAGGTCCGCGATCGCGCGTCCTATGCGTTCGCGTTGGTATCGGTGGCCGCCGAACTGACTGTCCCGGTATCGGGTGAGATCAGCTCAGCCCGTATCGCTTTGGGTGGAGTGGCACACAAACCGTGGCGCGCACGCAGTGCTGAGGCGGCACTGGTGGGCAAACCTGCGACGGACGAGACGTTCGCCGCGGCCGCGGACGCCGAACTGGCCGCAGCGGAACCGCTGCCCGGCAACGAGTTCAAGGTCGACCTCACCCGCCGCACCCTGATTGCGGAACTTCGCGCCCTGGCCGAGAAGAGCCGATCATGACGTTGCTGGAGTCTCACGCCATCGGCAAACCGATCGCCAGGCTCGACGGCCGGGCCAAGGTCACGGGTACGGCGCCGTACGCCTATGAACAGGCCGTCGACAATCCGGCCTACCTGCATCCGATCCAGGCGACCATCGCCCGTGGCCGGGTGGTCGCCATGGACACCTCTGCGGCGCGGGAACTCGATGGTGTACTCGATGTCCTGACGGTCTTCGACGCCCCGGAACTGGCCGACGCCTCCGACGGGGAACTGGCTATTCTGCAGGACCAGCGGGTGCACTTCCGGGGCCAGCTGATCGGCGGCGTGGTCGCAGAGTCCGCCGAAATCGCCCGGCACGCAGCTGCTCTGGTGGTCCCCGAGTACATTCAGGAACCTCATGATGCCGAGCTGACCATCAACCATCCGGGTCTGTACGCACCGGAAAAGGTGAACCCGGAGTTCCCCACCGACAGCGATGACGGCGACGTGGACGCGGCACTGGCCACCGCGGACGTGACGGTGGACCAGACCTACACGACGCCGATCGAGCACAACAACCCGATGGAGCCGCACGCGTGTATCGCGGTGTGGTCCACCCGCGACGGGCAGCCGGCCATCACCATGTACGACTCCACCCAGGGTGTGCATGTGGTGCGGCAGACCCTGACACCGATATTCGGGTTGGAGCCGGAGCAGATGCGGGTGGTGGCTCCCCACGTCGGCGGCGGGTTCGGTTCCAAGGGTGCGCCGCACGCGCACGACGTCCTGGTCCTGATGGCGGCACAGCGCAGCAACGGACGTCCGGTGAAGCTCGCCCTGACGCGGCAGCAGATGTTCGCCCTCGTCGGTTACCGCACGCAGACCATTCAGCGTCTGAAACTCGGCGCCGGCCGGGACGGTCGGCTGACCGCAATCGTGCACGAGGTGGTCGAACAGACCTCCACCATCAAGGAATACGCCGAACAGACTGCGGTGACCACCCGCAAGATGTATGCCGCGCCCAATCGGCGGACGTCGCACCGGCTGGCGAAACTCGATGTTCCCGTTCCGTTCTGGATGCGGGCACCGGGCGAAACGCCCGGCACCTACGCCGCCGAAGTCGCCATGGATGAGCTGGCGGTGGCGTGCAATCTCGATCCCATCGAACTACGCATCCGCAACGAACCCGCGAACGATCCGGAGACCGGCGCCCCGTGGTCGAGCCGACACCTGGTCGACTGCCTGCGTCTGGGAGCGCAGCGATTCGGGTGGCAGCCACGAGGATCGAGCGCGGCGAAAGAATCTGCGGGCGAATGGCTTTCGGGTACCGGCGTGGCATCGGCCACCTATCCGGGGATGGCAATGCCCGGCAACACCGCCCGCATCACGTGCGTCGCGGAAGGTCGGTATGCCGTGCAGATCGGCGCCGCCGACGTCGGCACCGGTACCTGGACCACCTTGACGCAGATCGCCGCGGACGCGCTGGGTTGCGACGTCGACGCCGTCGATCTGCAGATCGGTGACACGGAGCTGCCACCGGCTTCGGTAGCAGGCGGTTCCTCGGGAATGACGTCCTGGGGATCAGCGGTGGTGGCCGCCGCTCGGCAGTTCCGCCACGATCACGGCGACCCACCCGCGGTAGGCGCCTCGACGACCCTCGAGGCGCCGGAGAACCCCGACGCCGACAAATTCACCATCCAGTCCTTCGGCGCCCACTTCGTCGAAGTGCGGGTGAACCGCGACACCGGCGAGATCCGGGTGCCGCGGATGCTCGGCGTCTTCTCGATCGGCAGAGCCATCAATGCTCGAACGCTGCGCTCACAATTGATCGGCGGCATGACCATGGGATTGTCCATGGCGTTGCACGAAGAGAGCGTTCGTGATCCGCGGTTCGGTCATGTGGTGACACAGGACCTGGCGACCTACCACTTCAGTGCCCACGCGGATGTGGCGGACATCGATGCCATCTGGCTCGACGAAACCGAGGAGCACCTGAATCCGATGGGATCTCGCGGCGCGGGGGAGATCGGCATCGTCGGGGCGGCCGCGGCTGTGGCCAACGCCGTCTACGACGCCACCGGTGTCCGGGTGCGGGATCTGCCGATCACGCTGGACAAGGTGCTCGCAGGATGGGCTAGTTCGTAGTACCGACCCAGGCATGGGCCGCAATCAGCTCGGGTATCAAGGTTTCGGTCAACAGCCGTACGTCGTCGTCGGAATCGCCTGGATAACGCAACTGATAGCCGGCGCCGGGAACTGCCCCGCCGACGCCGACGACCGTAGAACGGCGCGCGGTGGTCCACTCGGCGAGCTGGTCTTCCCACGGCGAGCCGGCGAACACGAGCAATCGGTAGTCGGTGGTCTTGGTCAGATAGACGTCGACGTGGCTCCAGTCGCCGGTCTCGCAGCCGACCGCCGGCCGCCGCGGCCCTTCGCGCAGCATCAGTGCGCCCTGCTGGGCCGAACTCAGGCGATGCGCCGGCGCGGCCAGATGGGTGCCCTGCGGGCCCAGCAACATCTCCGAAACTGCAGGGCGCCAGTCAGATTCGGTGTCGATCAGCTGTGCTGAAGCGGCCGCGGCCGCGGCCACGGTATCCATCAGTGCGCCCAGGCCGGCGCCGGTGAGGTGGCATTCGAGGGCCATCAGCAGCGCGAGGGTGTGCTGATAGCTGCGACACGCCACACCGCCGATCTCGGATTCTGCGGCCAACTCGACCACGGCGTCACAGGCATCGGTGATGGCCGAACCGGGGGAGTTGGTCAGCGCGACGGCGCTGACGCCGATAGGCAGGCGGCCCAGCGCGTCGAGGGTCTCCACGGAACCGCCGCTCGCGGAGGTCGCGACCACCAATGTGCCCACCCCCCAATCGGGAAGCAATCGGGACGACGCCAGCTCGGAGACGGCGACCACGCCCCGGGCGCGCATCCTGGCGGCGGCGACACCGCCGGCGTAGGCCGATGAACCCATGCCGAGCAACACGATCCGCTCGACATCCCTCGGAATCGCTGCCGCCCAGGGATTTCCCTCCGCCAACAGGGCGGCGAGCCGGGTGAGCACCTCGGGCTTGCGATAGAGGTCATCGAGAAAACCCTCAGGCTTCACGCACGGTCCTTTCGTCGAGCAGAGCGGGCAGCGCGGCATCGGGAACATACATCCACCGGGGGAGGTGCCTGGTGGCGTAGATGATCTCGCGGAGTACCTGCTGCAGCCGAAACGCGCGCAGCGGCGACGGGTCATACAGGTCGACGTGGCCGAGGGTGACCAGCCGCGCCGCGTAAGCGTCGAGAAAGGCTGTCCGGGCGGCAGTATCGGCGGCAGCCAGAGCGACGGGATCGAGGTCGGTGTACTTTCGGGCGACGATCGAGACATGGGCCCACGACTGGGTCATGCCCGCGACATCCAGGACGGCCGGAATGGGCAACATTCGCTGCTCTGCCGGCAGCACCGGGTTGCCGTCGAAATCGGTGACCACGAATCGGCCGCCGCTGCGCAGAATCTGACCCACATGCAGGTCGCCGTGCCCGTCGAGCACAGCGGTACCGGCCAACGTGCCGAGCACATCGAGCGCGGCGTCGATGCTGTCATGACAAGATCGCGCAAGAGTGATGCTGTCGGAGTCGCCTGACGCACATGCCAACTCGAGTGTCCGTCGAGCATCCCCACGCCAACGCGCGGCAGCGGCCGGGGTGGCGACGGTGACCGTGCCCGACAGTGCCGCATGCAGGTCGGCGATCAGGGCGCCCACCTCGGCTGCTGCGGCTACCAGCGGGGCCACCCGGCGGTGACGCGCCGCCGCGGTGACGAGATCGACGGCCCAGGTCCAGCCGTCCACCGCACCGGGGAGGTACTCGTCCACACTCGCCACCAGGGTCTCGGCGCCGGCCGGGGAGTCCCAGGTGATCAATCCCCAGGGCGCCGGCATGCCCGTGAACCCGGCCTCGCGCAGTACGCCGATGCGGCGCGGCGCGGGATGCGGGCCCATCTCGAGATGGCTGGCCCACTTGACCACTGCGACGTCACCCACGATCACCGATTCGTTGGTCTGGTCGACGCCGACCTCGCGCTCACCGACCGCCGAACGAGGGGCCCACGAACGCACCGTGAATCGGCCGTATCGCGCCGCCCCCCGCGCGAGTAGATCGAGCAGTGCTTCGGACGCGCCGTCACCGGGGCGCGCCCGCATCCAGCGTCCGTCTGTGCCGCGCGTCGTCGGGACGGCGGCGAAACGATCACCGGCGATGACGATCTCGAGACGGGCCCGGTCGCTGAGGTCGAGCGTGTCGAGCAATTCAGCCACGGTGGTGGAGGGCGGCCCGTTCGATCACATCGGCGCCCACCCGCAGGCCATCTCTCGCGCGGATGGCAGCGCCGATGTCGGCGAGCCGGTTGCGCAGATCGGCGTCGGCGAGCAACCGGTCGACGGCGCCGGTGAGTTCGGCGTCGGCGAAGGCATAGGTGTCCAGACGTATCCCGAAGCCGAGTTCGTCGACACGCTGGGCATTTTCGTACTGATCCCAGAACAACGGCAGCACGATGAGCGGTTTCCCGAAATGCAGGGTCTCGGTGACGGTGTTGTTGCCGCCGTGGGAGATGACCAGATCGACCTGGGGGATCACCTTGGTCTGCGGCACCATTTGGGCGCCGACCATGTTGTCGGCCAAGGAGAGTCGAGCGGCCTGCGGGCCCATGCTCACCACGAAACGGTGGCGGGTGGTACCCAACACATCGACGAGACGCTGCATCAGTTCGACGTCGGCACCACCGAGGGAACCCAGCGACAGGTAGATCAGTGCGCTGTCAGCGGGTCGGTGCGCGACCTCGGCCGGCAGCAGGTATTCCTGATCGGTCTCGCGCACGCTGGAATCCATCCGGGTCCAGCTGCTGTCGAACGGCCGGGCCTCGAGATAGTCGGCCTCCGCCGGAAAGACGTACAGGTTGGCGGCGTTGGTGCGGGGCATGAACTCCAGATCCGGCAGCGGGTCCGCGCCCTGGGCCTGCACCCAGGCGTCGAAGTCGGACCACACGGCACGGTGGGTGCGCTCGTACTCAGCACGGTAGGTGTCCCACTGGGACGGGTCGTCGCTCGGAAGACCGGAGAACGGGGGTGGCACGTTCGGGCCGGGGACCTCCAGCGGACTGCAGGAGACGATCCGCACAAACGGAGCGCCCGAGGTCACCAGCGCAGGGAAGAGCACCACGTTGTCCTCGACGATCACGTCGGGGCGATGCGTGGCGATGATGTCGCGCAGCCGTGGCTCGCTGTATTTCGCACCGTCGATCAGCGCCTGATAGGTCGGCAGGATGAAGGACTCGAGTTGCTCGATCGTCGGCTTGCGGAACTCGGGGGCGGTCTCGGCGATGAAGTCGGTCCAGAACTTCCCGGCGTCCTGCTCACCGGCATCAACTTCGGGTTCGGCCAGATCCACGAGCTCCTCGATGAAACCGAACGGCGCGAGCTTGCCGGCCCACGAGCTCTCCGCGGCGAAAACGATGGTGTGGCCGCGGTCGCGCAGGATGGCGGCGAGTCCGATGCACTGGTTCGTCGGCCCATGGGCCGACTCCGGCCAGAACATGATGGTCAGCGGGGGCGGCACGTCTAAGAACGATACCGGCGCCGGACAGTGACGGCCGGGTCTGGCTGCGCCGCAGGTCAGCGAGGCATCTTTACTCGTTTGTTATCAAATACGCATTTAGCCGTTATGGTGTTTCCGTGGGTAGGCATTCGGTAGCCCCAGCGCGACGAAAGTCGCCGGCGGTGCTGGCAGTGGGCGCTGCGTCGGTCGCAGTGTTCTTCGCCGTCGGCGGCGATATGCATTCAACGGGTGTCGAGTCTGTCGCTGCGCCGGTTGCGCCCGTGATCGCAGACACCCCGATCTGCTGCGCTGAACTCATCGCGGCCGCGCCCATCACCAACTGGACCATCGGACCAGCGGTCTCCGAAGACGATGTACCGGTAGCCGCGCCGGTCGACACCACCGCGGCGTCGAGGTGGCGGATCGTCGACGCCCGCGCCGAGCGGATACTGCCGATGGGCGACGCACCGGAGTCGGGCCTGCAGGTCAACACGATCATGGTGTCCCGCGTCATCAGCAAGTTGTTCCCTGAAATTCACAGCATCGGCGGCGTCCGGCCCGACGCCCTGCGTTGGCATCCGGGCGGCCTGGCCCTTGACGTGATGATTCCCAACAACGGCACCGCCCAAGGCATCGCCCTGGGCAACGAGATCGTCGCATTCGTGCTCAAGCACGCCGAGAAGTTCGGCATCCAGGACGCCATCTGGCGCGGGACCTACTACACCCCCGGCGGCGCGAACGCAGGTGGCTACGGCCATTACGACCACGTGCACATCACCACCACCGGTGGCGGTTATCCGACCGGCGACGAGGTTTACCTGCGCTAGCTTGCGTGATTCGGCTCACATTGTGGGTACCCGAGGCTGATTGGTTTTCCCTCGGCGTCGGAGGTTCCCATGGACACAGCACCTGCGCTGAAGAAAGCGCTCAGCCAGCGGCAGCTGACCATGATCGCCATCGGCGGCGTCATCGGTGCCGGCCTCTTCGTCGGCTCCGGCGTTGTCATCTCCAGCACCGGGCCCGGATCCTTCCTCACCTACGGCATGGCCGGCGTGCTGATCATCATGGTGATGCGGATGCTGGCCGAGATGGCCGTGGCGAACCCGTCCACCGGATCCTTCGCCGACTACTCACGCAAAGCCATGGGCAACTGGGCGGGCTTCTCCGTCGGCTGGCTGTACTGGTACTTCTGGGTGATCGTCGTGGGCTTCGAGGCCATCGCCGGCGCCAAGATCGTGCAGTACTGGATCGACGTGCCACTGTGGCTGTCCGCATTGATCTTCATGGTGCTGATGACGGCCACCAACCTGTTCTCCGTGGCCTCCTACGGTGAGTTCGAGTTCTGGTTCGCCGGTATCAAGGTGGCGGCGATCATCGCGTTCATCGGGTTGGGTGCCGCCTTCGTCTTCGGACTGTGGCCAGGGAAGTCGGCCGATTTCTCCAACCTGACCGAGCACGGAGGTTTCATGCCGTTGGGCTTCGGCGTGATCACCGTCGGCATCGTCACCGTCATCTTCTCGATGGTCGGCGCCGAGATCGCGACCATCGCGGCCGCGGAATCGTCAGACCCGGAGAGAGCGGTGGCCAAGGCCGCCAACTCGGTGATCGTGCGCATCCTGGTGTTCTACGTGGGCGCGGTGCTGCTGCTGGTGACCATCCTGCCGTGGAACGACGAGGGCGTGGCCGCGTCACCGTTTGTCGCCGCCTTCACCGAGATGGGCATCCCGTACGCCGATCACGTGATGAATGCGGTGGTGTTGACGGCTGTGCTGAGCTGCCTCAATTCGGGCATGTACACCGCCTCGCGCATGCTGTTCGTGCTCGCGGCGCGACGGGAAGCGCCGCCCGCCCTGGTGAAGGTGACGCGCCGGGGTGTGCCGATGAACGCGATCCTGGCGTCGTCGGTCATCGGGTTCCTGTGCGTGATCGCCGCGGCCATCTCACCGGACACGATCTTCGCGTTCCTGCTCAATTCGAGCGGCGCGATCATCCTCTTTGTCTATCTGCTGATCGCTATCTCGCAGATCATTCTGCGCCGCCGCACCCCGGACTCCGAGCTCCGCGTCAAGATGTGGCTTTTCCCAGTGCTTTCCATCCTCACCGCCCTGGGAATCGTGGCCATCCTGGTGCAGATGTTCGTCGATACCGCGTTGCGGTCCCAGCTGGTGCTGAGCCTGCTGTCCTGGGCGGTGGTACTGGTGCTCTACGCCGCGAACAAGATGTTCCTGAAGCGGCGTCCGCAAGTCGCCGATGACGATGTCCCGACCGGTCCCGCGCACCGAGTCCTCGTGCTGGCCAACCAAACTCTGGAGTCCGATGAGCTGCTCGACGAGCTCCGCCGGATCGGCGCCGACCAGGAGGCCAAGTATCTGGTGGTGGTGCCGGCCAACCCGGTCGATACCGGTGCTGCCGCCACCCACGGTCCGCGCGACGTCTCCGAAGCCACCCAGGAGGCCGCCACGGCCCGGTTGGACACCACGTTGACCGCGCTCCGCACCGAAAACCTCGATGCCGAAGGCGAACTGGGGGACTACCGGCCCCTGCGTGCGCTGGCAGACGCCGTCGAGAAGTTCGGTCCAGACCAGATCGTGATCTCGACCCTGCCGCCCGAGTCTTCGGTGTGGCAGCGATTTGACGTGGTAGACCGGGCCCGCGCCCAATTCGACGTTCCGGTGAAACATGTGGTCGCGAAGTCCGTTGAGGTGAAACAGGTTCGGCGATGACGATCATCGCCGGATTCAGTTCCAGCCGGCAGGGCACCGCGCCGCTGCATCTGGCAGCGCAACTGGCCCGCTGCACGGGCGCCAGGATCGTCGCAGCGGCGATCGTCGAGCGCCCTTGGCCGCCGAAATCGGATCCGGTCGAGGAGGAATACCTCAGTTACATCGGGGCGCAGGCTGCGACGTCACTCAAACAGGTGGTCGACGCGTTGCCCGACGAACTGGACGTCTGGCAGATCGTCCACCAGGCCACTTCGATCCCGGAGGGTCTGACCGAACTCGCGGCCGAACTGCACGCCGAAGCCGTCGTCGTCGGCTCGTCGTCCTCGGGGCTGCTCGGCAGGATCGCCCTCGGTACCGTCACCGACCGCCTGGTCCACACCGCCCATGTCCCCGTGGCGATCGCGCCACGCGGATACCAGTCCACCCCCGGCCGGATCGAACGGGTGACGGTGGCGTACGGCGGACACGCGGACGCCGCCGGACTGGTGGCGACGGGCGCGGATCTGGCGAAGAAGTGGTCGGCAAACTTGCGGATCGCGTCGTTCACGGTGCGACCGGTGACCATGTTCAGTGGCGCCATCGAACCGGCCGCTGAATCCCTCGTGGTCAAGGAGTGGGCGCGCCGGACCCATGACGGGATCGCGGCCCAACTGGAGGAGGTCCGTTCCGGGATCGACACCCTCGATACCGACGTGGTGATCGGGTCGGGGGCGACGTGGCGCGATGCCGTCGATGCCGTCACATGGGTGAGCGGCGATCTGCTGGTGCTGGGATCCGGCGCGGCCGGTCCGGTGGCTCAGGTGTTCCTGGGCTCAGCCGCGGCGCGAATCCTGCGACACGCGGCGGTGCCGACGATGATCGTGCCGCGGCGGGCGGCAGCCTGACGGCGCGCATTTGGATACAGACTTCCCTGAATACAGAAACAGATGTATGGTCCGGGGGTGGCGACCCTCGAGCACACCGACGCTCTGGCCCGCTTCGGGCACGCACTGGGCGACCCCACGCGCACCCGGATCCTGCTGAGCCTGAACCGCATGCCGAACTACCCGTCGGACCTGGCCGATCAGATCGGCGTCTCGCGGCAGATCTTGTCCAACCACCTGACCTGCCTCCGGGGCTGCGGACTGGTGGTCGCCGTCCCCGAAGGCCGTCGCACACGATATGAACTGGCGGATCGCCGGATCGGCCACGCCCTGGACGACCTGATGGGCTTGGTCCTGGCGGTGGACCCGAACTGCTCTTGTGCGGGTCCGGACGGTCGAGAGTGCGGGTGTGCATGACTGCCTCGCCACTGGCCGATGCGCGTCGCGCAGTGCTCACTCGGCGCGTCCGGTTCTTCGTCGCCGCGACCATCTCCTACAACGTCGTCGAGGCCGCGGTGGCACTCACCGAAGGTGCACGCGTTTCGTCGACGGCGCTGATCGGTTTCGGGCTCGATTCGCTGATCGAAGTGTCCTCGGCCGCCGCGGTCGCGTGGCAGTTTGCCGGCCGAGATCCCGAGTCGCGGGAGAAGGTGGCCCTGCGCATCATCGCCTTCTCCTTCTTCGGGCTGGCGATCTATGTGACGGCCGACTCGGTCCGTGCGCTACTGGGCGTCGGCGAAGCCGCGCATTCCACCGTGGGCATCGTGCTGGCGGCGGTGAGCCTGCTGATCATGCCGGTGCTGTCCTATGCACAGCGCCGCGCCGGACGCGAGCTGGGATCGGTTTCCGCAGTGGCAGATTCGAAGCAGACGCTGCTCTGTACGTATCTCTCGGCGGTCGTCCTGGTGGGCTTGGTGCTCAACAGTCTCTTCGGCTGGTCGTGGGCTGATCCGATCGCGGGATTGGTGATCGCCGCCATCGCGGTGCGCGAAGGAATCGAAGCCTGGCGCGGCGAAGGGTGCTGCGCGCGGCCGGCTCCAACATTGTCGACGGCACCCGACCGCTGCTGTGACGGTTGCTAGGGAGGATCGATGTCACGAATCGGCCGGCAGGCCCGCACGGTCTACGACAGCGAAATGGCCGCCGCAGCAATGGCGGTCACCGCCGAAGCGCGGTGGCGGCACCTCGAGCGCGCGCACATCGTCTCGCAGCCGGACCCGTGGCTCCACACCCGCAACCATGTCGCGATGTTCGCGCTCGCCGTGCGTCAGCGGGATCGTCGGGAAGCGCTGGGGCAGGTGGTCCGGATCGTGGTGGCGGCTCCCGGTTCGCTCGTGGGCCGCTATCCCGAAGGCAACACCGGCAGGACGGCGGCCGGACTGATGACACCCATGCCCGTCCCGCCGGACCTGGCCGCCGCGATGGCTGCGCCCGCCACTCGCTGAGGAGCGATATCGTCGCTCCACTGCGGTATCGCGTTGTTGTTCCTAGGATTCGTCCATGCCATCCGGAGCGGCCACGTCGCAGCAGGGCGCGGAGTCCGACCGCGCCGCCGCTGTCCCGCAGATCGAGCTGATCGGGGTCCGCAAGGAATTCCCAGGAGATGTCGTAGCCGTCGAGAGCGCCGACCTGTCGGTCGCCGACGGTGAGCTGTTCGCGATTCTCGGACCCTCCGGGTCCGGCAAGACGACTCTGCTGCGGTTGGTCGCCGGATTCGAACAACCCACGGCCGGCACCATCAAGCTGTCCGGCAAGGATGTCACCGCACTCCCGCCCGCCCAGCGCGACACCAACACGGTGTTCCAGCAGTACGCGCTGTTCCCGCACATGACCGTCGCCCAGAACGTGGAGTACGGGCTGCGGGTGCGCGGTGTCGGGAAGCCCGAACGGCGTCGCCGCGCCGCCGAAGCGCTCGAGATGGTCCGGCTCGCCGGCTACGAGGCCCGCAAGCCCGCCGAGCTCTCCGGCGGTCAGCAGCAACGCGTGGCGCTGGCCCGCGCGCTGGTCGGACGTCCCCGGGTGCTGCTTCTCGATGAACCGCTCGGCGCGCTCGACCTCAAATTGCGCGAACAGATGCAGGTGGAGCTCAAGGCAATTCAGCGCGAGGTCGGCATCACCTTCGTGATCGTGACCCACGACCAGGACGAGGCGCTGACGCTGTGCGATCGGCTGGTGGTGCTGAACAACGGTCGTATCGAGCAGATCGGACCGGCCCGCGAGGTCTACGAGCATCCCGCCAATCGATTCGTCGCGGATTTTGTCGGGACCTCCAACGTGCTGGACGGCGACGCTGCGGAGGCGACACTCGGCAAGCGCGGCACCTTCGCGATCCGGCCCGAGCGCATCGTCATCCTCGACCCTGCCGCACCGGTGCCCGTGGGGCA